>CABMDW010000032.1 GCA_902385045.1 uncultured archaeon
AATTCCAAGCAAAGTTTTTTTCATGAAACTATTAGCCTTAATTCATTAATTAAGTTTTATTTTTTGCAGTGTAAATCCTTTTATTGTTTTGCTGAATATACTTCTTGATAATATGATTATTTTAGTTTTAGGAGTTAAAGGAGTAGGCAAAAGCACTTTGATCAACCAATTGCTTCCATTAGTAAAAGATTCACAGGTAATCAATTTTGGAACTGCAATGGTTGACGAAGCTAAGAAACTCGGAGTAAAAGACAGAGAACAATTATCTAGTTTACCAATGAAAGAACAACGCAACTTGCAAGCCATGACTGCTAAAACTATTCACGATCTAAGCAAACAAGGTAAGACAGTATTTGTCGATACTCATGCACACTATTTGAGTCAAAAAGGCAGAGTAATTTTGCCCGGATTACCTGAAGAATTACTTTCAAACTTGCATCCTTCATTAATCCTGCTTTTAGTTACTGAGCCAGGCATTATTTACGAGAGAAGAATGAACGATGAAAAGAAAGGCAAAAGGCATAGAAATCCTGAGACTATCATGGAAATAAAAAACGTTCAAAAACTAGAATTCATTACTGCAACCGATATTTCAACTGACTTTGGAATTCCCATCAAAATCTTGGACAGAACTGGAGGCTTGAAGGAATTAACTTACCAAGTCAAAGAAGTATTAGAAGGAATAGATTTGCTTAAAAAGTAATTGTTTTAAATCGGAAAAAACACTAGTTTTACTACTATTTACTCACTTTATTTTTTAGAGTACTTGGTTTTAAATTTTTATTTTTAGAGGTTAGATTATAATGGCAACTAAAGAAGCTGTAGCACAGCACGTTTCAAAATTAATGAAAAATCCCTTGAACATTAGAAACATGGGAATCGTAGCTCACGTAGACCACGGAAAAAGCACTTTAAGTGACACTTTCGTAGCAAAAGCAGGATTAATTTCAGAACAATTGGCTGGAGAACAAAGAGTAACTGACTACGATATTCAAGAACAACAAAGAGGAATTACGATTAAATCTGCTAACGTTTCAATTCCAGTTAACGTTGACGGACAAGATTATTTAATTAACTTAATTGATACTCCAGGACACGTTGACTTTGGAGGACACGTTACAAGAGCCATGAGAGCAGTAGATGGAGTAATACTAGTAGTAGACTGCGTCGAAGGAATCATGCCTCAAACTGAAACAGTTTTAAGACAAGCACTAAAAGAAAAAGTCAAACCAGTATTATTCATTAACAAGATCGACAGATTCATTAACGAATTAAAATTAGATTCAAACGCAATGCAACAAAGATTCGTAAAAATCATTACAGGAGTAAACAAACTAATTAGCGAATTCGGTGCACCAGAATTCAAGGAAGCATGGCAATTAAAAGTCGAAAAAGGAAACATTGCCTTCGGAACAGCATTCAACAAATGGGCAGTCAGTTATCCAGTCATGAAAAAGAATAATATTTCATTCAAAGACATGTATGACAAGTGCGTTGCAGGATCACACGCTGAATTACAAAAAATCGCTCCACTAGCAGACGTCGTCTTGAAAATGGTTATAGAACAATTACCTTCACCAGTTGAAGGACAAAAATACAGAATTGCACAAATCTGGCATGGAAACCCCGAATCAGCTGAAGGAAAAGGAATGGTTAACTGCGATCCTAAAGGAAAAGCATGCTTCATGGTTACAGCAATTCAAATGGATCCACATGCAGGAGAAGTAGCAGTAGGAAGATTATACTCTGGAACCTTACACAAGGGATCAGACTTGTACTTGGCAAGCAAATTCAAGAAAGAAAAATTACAGCAAGTCGCTATTTACATGGGACAAGATAGAGTCATTATAGACGAAGTTCCAGCAGGAAATATCGTAGCATTAGTTGGATTGCACGACGTTTTTGCAGGAGAAACAGTTTCAGAAGACAAACTAGAAACTCCATTCGAAAAAATCAAACACCACTCAGTCGCCGTAGTCACTAAAAGCATTGAAGCTAAGAATCCAAAAGAATTGGTTAAATTAATTGAAGTATTACAAAAACTAACCAAAGAAGATCCTACTTTCAGAGTAGAATTAAACCAACAGACTGGAGAACACTTGATTTCAGGAATGGGAGAATTACACTTAGAAATCATTGAATACAAGATTACGAAAGAAAAGGGAATTGAAATCGTCACTTCACCTCCAATCGTAGTATACAATGAAACAATCAGCAAGCCGGGTCCAGAAGTAGAAGGAAAATCTCCAAACAAACACAACAAATTTAAGTTTGAAGTAGCCCCACTAGAAGCTTCAGTCGTCAAAGCAATTGAAGACGGAGACATTACTGAAACTTCAAAAGGAAAAGACTTAGTTGACAGGTTAATCAAAGCAGGATTGCCAAGAGATGAAGCAAAAGGAATCTGGGACTTGCAAGACTCGAATATTTTCATTGACGCCACAAAAGGAGTTCAAGGACTACAAGACATCAAAGAATTGCTAATCGAAGGATTCGAACAAGCAATGAAAGAAGGACCACTCGCAAAAGAAAAATGCGTCGGAGTAAAAGTATTCATTACTGATGCAAACATTCACGTCGACCCAGCACATAGAGGACCAGCACAAGTCATTCCAGCAGTAAGAAGACCAATTTACGCAAGTATGATTCTAGCAGGAGTAGAATTTCTAGAACCAAAACAAAAACTAGTAATTCAAACGCCAACTGGATACATGAGTGGAGTAATTAATTCAATCCAAGGAAGAAGAGGACAAATCATGGAAATGACTCAAGAAGGAGAAACCATGACTATTAGTGCTAAAATTCCAGTAGCAGAAATGTTTGGATTCGCCTCAGAATTAAGAGGAGTATCACAGGGAAGAGCAATCTGGTACTACGAATACGCTGGATATGACAAAATGCCAGCACAATTACAAAGCAAAATTGTTTCAAGCGTTAGAAAAAGAAAAGGAGAAAACGAAATGCCTCCAACAGCCAGAGACTTCATGGAGTAAACAAACTCCATTTCTTTATTTTTTTATTTTATCCAGCCTAGTTAATACCTTAAGCTAATTGTTTTAAATTGCTTCAAAGCGTTCTATTCTATGAGTGGAATTTTGAATGCCAGCACGAAAAAAAACCCCGTACAATGCACCTTTATTAGAGCATCCTGTTTATTCTGAAGGAGAAATTAAGAGGGTTAAAATTGGTTCCGAAGAGTTTAAGGTTCCAGTTAAAAGAATTCGAGGAGAAGCTGAAGGTCAAGATCACTTACTTATTTTAGGAGTTCTACAGAACAGAAAACTAAAAATGCCGTCAACTGGCTTACACGCTCAATTAATTCAAGAAGTTAAAAAACAATTTGGAGGAAGCGTTGACGACTCAAGAATTCACATTCTAAAAGATAATGATGCTGCTACTAATGAATTCGTTAAAAAAGCTTTTGAACCAATTTACACTAGTAAGTCAACTAATGAAGTAAAATTTATTTCTAAAAGTAATTTCCTCAAACAATTTAACGCGTTAGCAAACAAAAATTCTGAAATAAAGAATAGTAAGCATGCAAAATTATTTTTAAGAACACTAATAGGAGTACATGAAAATGATTCTCTTCCTGTAGACGAGGTTCAAGGTTTCTACAAGTTGTTGTTGAGAGAAAGATTAGATAAAATAAAACAAGCCATCCCTCCAAAACAATTAACCGGGAGAAAAGTGTTTAAACAGCTTACAGGTCGTTCAATTAAAGGGCTTTTAACTGGAAAAAAAATTACAGATGAAAATTATGCTGACCTTGTTGAAGATAAGGTCAAAAAACCTGCTGAAACTAAGAAAGATGGTTCTAAACAAAAAACAAGGGTAAACTTTTCTCAAAACATAACTCAAACACAAGTCGTTAGTAACACTGGTAAAGAAGAAAAAACTAGTAGTAAAGAACATGAAGGCGGGGTTAACGTTAAAGTTACTCAAGGAGGTATGGGAGGAATTGGCGGAGGCCCTTATTCGCTGTATTCTTACAAGCCTCCCGAACATGAACCCAAAAAAGAAGATCCTCTTTTGAAGCCTAAACCAGTTAATACTATTGCATTTGCAGCATTAATTCTAGTAATCATACTTATTTTAGGAATAATATTCTCAAATTAAATTAGTAAACGTTTTCTTTGTCTTTAATTATTTTCTTGATTTCTTCTTCAGTAGTCGCTTCATCAACAGTCTTGTCTGTTCTTATTGCAATCATTCTTGGAAATCTTAAAGCTATTCCTGTTTTTGTTTCAGGATTATAACAAGCTTTATGTATTTTAGAATAAGTCATTTCATCAGATTTCACTTCAATAACTAATTTTGGTTTGACCCAGTAATCTGGTTTTAGGGACGTGTTGTAATTCAATGGTTTTACTTCTGTTTGTAATTCTTCTAATTTTGCTTGCAAGTCTTCCATTTCTCCTTCAGTAAAACCGCTACCTATTTTTGCAATACTATTAACATTTCCTTGAGAATCTTTTATTCCTGCAAGCATTCCTCCGAATTCAAATTCTGTTCTCTTTCCTTTTCCAAGGAAGTAACCCATTACTATTACATCTATTGTATCAGAGAATTCCGAATAAGATTGCTTGAGCTTAATCCAGTGAAATCCTCTCGAGCCTGGAGAGTACGGCGATTTCAAGTTCTTGCACATTATTCCTTCATTATTATTTGAAATGCTTTCATTGAAGAAAGTTTGAATATCCTTTTGTGATTTTAGCATTCTTCCTTGAGTTACTTCAAATCCTAGTTTTACTAATTCATTTCTTCTTTCTTCAAAAGTCTTGTCAATGTAATCTTCTTCATTTAATTTTAACAAGTCAAAAGTAAGAAATTTTACTGGCAAATCCGCAGTTTTTTCTTTAATGTCATTCTTTCTCTTCCTAGTCATTAACTCTTGAAAAGGCAAAATTTGCTTGGTTTCAACATCAATTCCAACTGCTTCTCCTTCAACTACAAAATCATTTTTAATTTTAGAAGCTTTTTCGCTTATTTCCGGAAACATGTTAGTAACTTCTTCTAAATGTCTTGAAAATAATTTTACCTTACCATTTTTCTTATGCAATTGAATTCTCATTCCATCATATTTTACTTCCCCATAACATTCTTTGAGCCTTTCAAAAATTTCCTTAACGTCTTCAGCTCTTTCTGCTAGTGCGGGCATGATTGGATTAAAATATTCAATTTTAATTTTAGTCAAATCTTTCTTTTGTTTAAGCATTAAAGCAATTCTTCCCAAATCGGAAGTTAAATAATAAGCTCTGTCTACAATTTTCCTTTCTACTTCATGTTCTCTACGCAAGCCATCTAACAAAATTCCATCTCCGACTCCAAGTCTTTTAACTCCAGAAACAAACCTCATTAAATGTTTTCCTTCTACAGGAGTTGAAATGCTGAGTAATTCACATAATAATGAAATACTACTATTTTGGCTTCCTTCACCGACTAGTTCAGTGATTTTCAACAGTTTATCATAAACTTCTTTGAGTGAAAAACTATTGAAACTCAAAGTAGTCTGCTTTCGTTTTAACATTATTTTCTGAGTCAATAAGCCTAAATCTCCAACTTTCTTCAATTCTTTTTCTAAAACTTTTTCTTCAACTCCACTGCTTTTTTCTAAAGCTCTCAAGCAAAGTTTTTCAGCTACACCTAATTCTTTAGTCTTAAAAGCCGGCCCCAGAATTCCTTGTAATAAGTAAACGATTATTCTAGAATCCTCAGTTTCTAATTGCAAGTCAAACTCTTTGAACTTCTCAGCTAAATCTATTTTGCCAGGAATCTTTTCTAGTTCATCAAAAAACTGTGCAATAACGTTAAAGTCAACCATATCTGAAAGAATAAGCTTTTCAAAGTATTTTAAGTTTAAACTTTCTAGTTTTACTTAATGAAAACAGAAATTGTTCCAGCTTCTTTAAAGCAAGTTTATTCTTTGAAGGTGTTGTTGAAAACTTTTTTCTCTTATTCTAACCAGCCTGAAAAAATTAAAGAAAACATGAAAAAAGGCCACTCGTATTATTTGTTGAATCTCAATGGAAAGACCATTGGTTTCATTCACTTTAACGAGTTAAAATCTTTCTATCGTTTGAACGGAGTAGCCATAGATTTTCCTTTCAGAGGCCAAGGATTTGGAGATAAATTAACTAAATTCTTATTAGACAAAGCGAAAAAGAGTCATAAGAGTGTTACTTTGTTAGTTGATTCTGGAAATGAATCTGCTTTGAAGCTTTATTACAAACTTGGATTCAAGAAAGTAAGAGTTTCGAAAAGAACTTTAAACGGTAGTCCCTTACTATTGTTACGATGGACTCCGAAAAATTGAGTTTAATAAAACAAGCTCCTACTATTGAAATAATCAAGGAAAGCGAATTAGATGCTTTATTCCAGAATTATAAGGAACCAAGACATTACATTGGTTTTGAATTAAGTGGAAAACTCCACTTAGGATCAATGATAGTTTGCGGTAACAAGATTAATCAACTCAAAAAAGCTGGTTTCAAGACAACTGTCTTCTTGGCCGACTGGCATTCAATAATCAATCATAAACTAGGCGGAGATCCAGAAAAAATCAAGAAAGCAGGAAAATATTTTGAAGAAGCCTTCAAATTCTATTGTCCAGGCATAGAAGTAGTTTATGGTTCCCAATTATACGATTCTTACAAAGATTATTGGAAGGAAGTAATTCAATTCAATCAAAAAATAACTCTAGCAAGAATTACTAGATGCTTGACCATCATGGGTAGAAGTGAAAAAGATTCACTTGACGTAGCTCAATTCTTTTATCCTTCAATGCAGGCAGTCGACATTCACGCTTTAGATGTTCAATTGGCTCACGCTGGAATGGAACAAAGAAAAATTCATGTTCTAGCAAGGGAAGTGTTTCCACAATTAGGATGGAAGCCTCCAGTTTTACTACATCATGAATTATTGCCTTCTTTAGCAGAATCACAGGATGCCGTAAAAGTGCATAAAGTAGGAAACAATGAAAAATTACATACTAGCGAAGGAATATTTGAAGTAAGCTTGACATCAAACACTGCAACACTCTATGATGAAAACCGAGAAAACTTTTTTGAATTAAACGTTGGAACTGCAAAAACCATTAGTGAAATCATCGTAAAACTTAATGCAATAAGCGAAGGAAATGCAACAATTACAGTAAAAAGCATTGGAGCTGGAAAAATGAGTAAATCAAAACCAGAATCAGCAATTTTCATTCACGATTCAGAACAAGACTTGAAAACTAAAATGAAAAAAGCATTCTGTCCTCCTTGCGCTACAATGGATGAAGCAAAAGAAAATCCAGTACTAGAATACTGCAGATTATTAGTTGACTTTAGTCATGAAAAGAAGTTAAAAAGATACAAGAAAGAAGATTTAACAGTAACTTCCTACTTGCAATTAGCCGATTATTACTGTAAAGGAGAAATTCATCCATTAGATTTGAAGGACTTTACAGTACAAGAAATAAACAATCAAATCAAAGGGATAAGAGAATTTTTTGACTCAAGAAAAGAGCTTTTAGAAGTATTTTCTTAGAAACATTAAGTTTTTAAATCTCTAGTTCTTGCTTGTTTAAAGGTGTATTTGTAACATGTGTATGTTAAGAAGAATTGCAAGCGTCTTCCTAGTAATTGGAGGCTTGAACTGGGCCCTAACTTCGTTCGGCTGGAATGTAGTCGATATGATTTTCGGAGCAGGTTCAATTATAGGCAATATAATTTACTGGATAGTTGGATTGTCTGCATTAATAGAAATTTCACACTGGATTGGATTATGCAAGTGTGATTGCTGCAAGGCTCCAATGAGTCCTTCAATGCCAATGAAGAAGTAAATCGAGATTAACTTCTAATTATTAATTGTTTTTTTTTTATTTTTTTTAGCAAAACTAACGAATAGTCCATAAAAAACTACTATTGTCGAAAAAGTCATTATTCTAAATAACAAGTCATGATTAACTGCAAAAACCTGATTATTCCCTAAGAAAAGAATTGAAATTGATATTCTGATTGGATTTAATACCAAAATAGTTATTACAGCTCCTATCATCCACTTGATTCTTGTTTTTAATTTTAATTCAAATGAACTTATTATGAAAGCAGAAAGCAAGGAAATTTCTAATAATCCAGAACATAATCCTGAGATTAAAGCAACACTATTTCTAGCATAAATTAGATTATCTACGGCTTGATTTGTTATTCCAATGCTATTCAAAATCATTGAACTGGTTTGAGTTGCTAAAACATTAAATTCATCTGAAAAGATGTTTAGAATAAAATAGAATAGAATGAAACTTATTATGCTGGATGCAAGAAATTTTAGTGTTAAACTCACTTTTTTGTTCATTGAAAACTATTATAATAATTGATTACACTAATTTTAACTAGACTCTTAATGCGGTTGTAGTCTAGCCTGGTTAGGACACGAGGTTGCCAAGACTGGCGCTTTAATTAATTATGATTAAAGTCCTCTTTCTGACTAGAAAAGATTTGCAAAGATCTTGTAACCCGGGTTCAAATCCCGGCGGCCGCATCTTTCTTATGTTTTTAAGGGCTTTACAGTAGTTTTTAATAAGCGTTTTTGTCATAATATTATTCTCAGAGTCTAGATGCTTTGTTGTTTTTTTAAGGTGTTATTGTAATGAAAATGATTTTAAACGATCCAAAGACTGGTTTAAGTTACCAGCAAGAAGTTCCAAAAGAAAAGAATGCTTTCCTATTGACCAAACATATTGGAGAAAAACTTACTGGAGACTTACTAGGATTACCTGGTTATGAATTGCTTTTAACTGGAGGAACCGATTCAAATGGTTTTCCAATGAAAAAAGGAATTACTGCATTCCTAAGTTCAAGAGTATTATCTAAAGGAACTGGAGTAAGAGGCTTAAAGAAAGGCCAATCAATCAAGAAAACTGTTTCACTTGGTGCAGTTCATGAAAAGACCGCTCAAATTAATTTGAAAATCGAAAAAATTGGTTCAAAATCATTAGACGAACTAGGGTTCAAACAAACTCCTAAAGAACAAAAAGAAGAAAAAAAGGCTAAAAAGTAATTTCTGACTAATTTATTCTTAATGGGCTTGTAGCTTAACTTGGTTGGAGCGTTCGACTGATAAACAGTTTGAATTGTTCTGATATCGAAAGGATCTGGGTTCAAATCCCGGCAGGCCCACTATTATTCACTAATTTATTATACGAGTCCATACCTTATTTTGTAATGCGTGGGTTTTTCGGCATCATCGGAAGTTTCATTGACTTGATTATTGCAGTCGTGATAGTGGCTGCTTTGATTGTAGGTGCAGTTTGGATTAAAGGTTACCTTGATCATGTTCCTGCTGGACAGAGTTTTTCAGACTCCTTGAAAGGCTTAGAACAGAATTTAACTGGCAACAGCAAAAACTTGTACAACGATGCTAAAAAGTTTTATGATGAAAAAAACTTTAGCGCTTCACAACAAAAACTTTCTGAATTATACGATAGCTTAGTAAAAAATAATCAAACTCAACAAGCACAACAAGTAGCAAACCTGAACAAATCAATTACATCCTAATTTTTAAAACTGGTTTACTTACTTAGTTTACAATGGTTTATTTGATATTATTAAGGCATGGAGAAAGCGTTTGGAATAAGGAAAATGTTTTTACTGGTTGGGTTGACATTCCATTATCAGCTAAAGGCAGAAAAGAAGCTTTGAATGCTGGAAAGAAATTAAAGAAGTTTAATTTAGACATTATCTTTACTAGTAAATTAATACGTGCTCAAGAGACTTTGACATTAAGTTTACAAGATAATAGAAAGATTCCTTGGTTTCAAGATGCTGCAAACAAATGGAACTTTTATTTTGGAAAACATGATTTAGTACCTGTAATACAGGCTTGGCAATTAAATGAACGATTTTACGGAAACCTTCAAGGGCTAAACAAAGATGAAATGCGTAAAAAGTATGGTGCCGACCAAGTTTTCCTATGGCGTAGAAGCTATGATGTCAAACCTCCAAAAGGAGAATCATTAGATGACACGGCGACCAGAACGATTCCTTATTTTGAAAAGCAAATTGTACCTTACTTGAAGAAAGGAAAAAACGTGTTAATCGTAGCTCATGGCAATTCCTTGAGAAGCATTATCATGGAATTAGATAATCTAACTGGAGATGAAGTTGCAAAATTAGAAGTTCCAACTGGAATTCCAATTGTTTACGATTTTGACTCAAAATTACGAATCAAAGGAAAGAAGATTTTAAAGTGAGTTCATGTTTTCAGATCAAGATATTCTAAAAGCCATTAAGAAAAAAGATTTAGTAATCACTCCTTTTGATAAAAATAATTTAAATCCTGCTAGTTATACTTTTCATTTGGGAAGCAAATTCTTGTTAATTGCAGGAGGAAGAAAAATTGATCCACTATACGATAGTCCTTTGGACTTGTACAATTCATATGAAGGCGAGTATTGGTTGAAACCTCATGATTTTATTCTAGCTGAAACTTTAGAAAGAGTTACTGTTGGAAAAAAAATTGGAATGTTTTTTGATGGTTCAAGCACTCTAGGAAGACTAGGGATTACAATTCACATTACTGCAAGTGCAATTCAAACTGGACACGGAGCAATAAAACCAAGAAAAATTACTTTAGAAGTAAAAAATCTTGCTAAAAATACTATTAAACTTACTCCCGGAATGCCTTTCGGGAAAGGATTGTTCTTTAAATTGAATACGCCTGCCTCTTTCTTGGACGACTTACGTGACAAGTATTCTTTACAAGATGGAGTAGGAGGTCCATTAGCCCTAACTAAAAAATATAAAAAATAATCAAATAGCTCTTTAATTCAAGTGTTGTAATTATGAAATCCGTAAATTCAGTTAAATTATTTTTTAATAAAACTTTTAATAAAAATTCTTTTGAAAAACCACATTTTTCTTATAGCGGCAAAGGAAAATTATTCGTTCATCATTACATAAGCTCGTCAAACCTTCTTCCAGATGTAGTTAATGAATTAGGCGAAGAAGGAATATATTCAGGTTATGAAGTTTCATCTTATCTTGCAGGCCATTTGAAGAGACTCTTAGGAAAACCAGTTAAAGTTGACTGGTACGTACGCCAAAGCAATCCTGATGATAATCCTTGGGAATTTGAAGTTTCTCACGAATTAAACGAAAAAGAATTTCCACAGATTAAAATGTTTGTTCCAGATCTAAGAAGAATAGCACAATTAAAGAAAACGGGATTACATAAAGAAGCCAATAAATTATTTCGTGAAGTTCATGAAGAAATTTATGAAGTAATTGAAAAACAATTTTCTGATAATCTTAAGAATAAAAAATAATTACTTGAGTATTTTACCTGTTTTCATGTACCATAAGTAGAAATCTAATTCGCTTTGAGTCATTTTAACTTCTTTAGCTAGTAGCTTTAATTTTTCTTCTAATTCTAGGTACTTGTTTTTCGTTAGTGTTTTTGGTTTTTCTTTGATTAACTTAAACTCCTTCATCAAATTCAATACGTGCCTGTCGAGTATTGCTAGATTTTGATAGCCAATGTTTCTGATAAAGTGGCTTGCCTCTTTGTAGCCTAAGCCTTTAATGTTTTCTACAATCCATTCTCTAGCTTGAAATTCATTTTCAAAATTTTTAAGAGAGTGTTCAATGTTCTTATACTTCTTAGCTTGATACAAGTATTTTGCTTTATTATTATGAAATCGTGAACCTAAATTTTTTAATTCATTTGCAATTTGTTTTTCAGTTAGAGAATGAATTCTTGGCACTATCTTTTCCTGTACTAGTAAACCGGTAGTAGCTTTATTATTTGCAGTTGTAATACAAAAGCAGAGTTCACTATAAATTTTTTCTTCGTCATTAAAATTATTCTTTAATTCCTGCATTCTTTGTTTAATTCTAGCATTAATAGGACTGTTCTTTAGAATTATTATTTTA
>CABMDW010000033.1 GCA_902385045.1 uncultured archaeon
AGGGTTCTTGATAGTATCCCATTCAACAAACACAGATTCTAAATCACTTGAATAAGATGCTACAGAACCAGAAGCAATCATTACCGTGCCCCCATCATTATCTCCGCAAAGAGTATTTGAGTTAGAGACGAATGGAACCATAACATAATCACCAACCTTTAATACTGTTTGTTGAGAGCAGTGAGCACATGATGCGCGATATAACGTTGGGTCAATCTTAGTCAGAGCACTAAATGGATAAACAACTTTGAGGTTTGGTTCTAAAGTTGGATTAGTAGTTCCAACACCAAAATACTTAGCTACATCATCATCTGAGAAGTCCTTTCGGTTCCATGACATTGGATAAGCATACTTGGTAGGCTGAGGAACTAAAAGAGGATTTAAAGTTTGAACTTGGAGCCATTGAACGGTTGCTGATGTGCTATCAATTGACTGGACGGAACCCTTAGCAATCATCAAAGACCCGTTAGTAGTATCTGTGTTAAACACTGGGTTCTTTGAGATATATGATACAAGAACCATATCATTAGCCTTATAAATGGGTGTCTTTGGGCAAGTTAGACATTGCTCAATAAGATGGGACTTCTGTCCAAACTTGTTGATTTTATAAATCAAGAAGATGATTAGAACGACTAAGATAATGATGATAATACCCCAAGCTAAGTTAGTCATAGTTGTTATATAAAAACTAAATTTGTTTTTTATAAAAATGTATCCAACTGAACTGAAACGTTTAATTAAATCAATTAAAACTAAAGATGATATGAAATACATTCTAACTAAATATAAACGGTTCTGTCAATCTAAACATAACTTTAAGATAGGTAAAGTTATACATGTTTATGATAAGTTTCAAACTAACTACTCTTATACATTAACTGGAAAGAAATTTGACCCAGAATTTAAACCAGCTTATACACCAAGACAGATGCTTATGATGGGTGTGTTTGAAGGTAAATATCTAAATGATTGTCTTTTAGAGTTCCCTAGAGAATGGTTCATTGATGCTTTCGACAAATTATCACCAGAAGCACCTGATGCTACTATAAATAAATTTAGAATCAAAAGTAGAATGTCTATATCTGAATGGATAAAGAGAGGTTGGATTATAGGTGATGACCCTAGAGGTTGGTTTCAGTGGTATTGTAGATATTACCTTGGGAGAAGAGAACCAGAGATTGATAAAATTCAAATTGGAAGATGGAAAAGATATGTTAGACACTATCAACAGATAAAAAAGAATTGTGGTAGAGATATGAAATGTAGGCCTAAACAAAGACAGTCTCTGCTTCAGTGGAGTTGGAAGGTTCGCTAAATAAGAACGCTTTCAATAGTTCAGGTAGTTTGTCATTTTCATATCTAGACAGTTTAGTTTGATAAATGTCAGTCATATCTTCATTGAAACTATATACTTTGTCAAATCCATAAAACTTTAGAAGTCTGCTACACATTTTACATGGAAGTTTGGCTGTAATCTTGTTCTGTTTGATGCTAAATGTAAAGATACTATACTTCTTAAAAGTATCTGTGGAGTTAAATGATGTTGATGAATTATCGTAAAAAGCAGTGTCTAGTTTCTTGAGGAGTGCTGAAACTAACTGACTTATGATGATACAAACTACTAAATCGTCGAATGTTTTTGTTTTTTATCTTCATGAGATTAGAGATAGCACACATTTCAGCATGAAGACCTGGGACTATATTTCTAGAAACACAGCAACACTTACTTCTAAAAGCATCAGATACGCCATGAGTGATATACTTCCCATTTTTCAAAATAACTGCTACTACAACTGGTTGATGCGCAGTTGTATCTGACAAATTATTGGCCATAGACCAAAGGTAATTGAAGTTAGGCATTTTGCTGGTAAATAATATCTTATAATTTATATAGTTCAAATCTTTAAGATGACTGGACTAGAAACCGGGCTTCTAGTTGTGCTTGTTATCATCCTAATTGTTCTCTTCCTAGTTTTTCTATCACCAAGTTGCCTAGGTATGTATGGACAATGTGTTAAGGCTAATGTCTTTTCATCATAAAAATATAAATAATTATCCATAGACAATGTAAGAAGCCAACTGTGAAGTTAGACCAAAATCACCATCACGTGCCTTTTTTATGATATCATTTGGCACATCTAGTGTCTGAATTCGTTTAACTTGAGCATAACAGAACCCAACTGACAAAACACACAGTGTTAAGACAATAAACCAAATCATGGTTATGTTATATAACTACCCCAAATTCATTCAATTTTTCTGTTAAACTTAGGACTATCCTATATTCATTATCCTTTCGTTTAATCTTGGCTCCATAAACTTTACCTAAAATCTTATTAACTATCATCAATCTACTTCTCATACTGTCTCTCATTCTAAAGCCAAAGTTGTTTTCAATCAATGGCTTCAACTCATCTAATTTCTGTAAATTCAAATCACTGACTTTTTTATCATCATCTAACCCATCAAATCCACAATGTCGCATCACCATCTGAGCAACAAAATGATTTTGGTATTCATAGTTTCTATTCAAATCTCTACTTTCGCCAACTAGCTTATTTTCATTTTTCATGTTTCTCATAAAGTTATCTCTCTCTTCGTTTCTAATTCCTTCTAGACCAAGATGTTTAATTTGAGCTAAACGTTTAAAAGTTTCATGTGTGCTTCTAGGATAGAGAGTTGCTACAGAACTACAGCTCAAGTTATTTACTTTGTAGAACTCCTTTAACTCAAACTTCTCATAAGAATTTAGTTCATCAACTGATACATCTTGGTTATCAGCCAGTTTTTCATATATATTCATTGCTTCAATTTCAGTTATATCCTTAGCAGAAGCAATAGCATCACATTTTGCCATAAATGTTCCCTTTCTAATATCTAGATAATTTTGACTACCTTCATTGTCTATATAATGAACACTAGCTCCATTACTAGCAATACGTTGAATAAGTCTGATGTTAAAGTCATTGTATGATTTGTTTTTGTTAGATTGATTAGCAATATAAAGCCAAAAATAATCAGTTTCATAGAAAGAAATGTTTCCATCATTATCAAACTTAAAATCTAACCCACTAGAGAACAATAGCTTTCGGTTAGTTTTCATCTGCTCATAAACTTCGCTAACTTTTTCTGGATAGTAATATCTCATAGATGGTTTGAGAAGAACAAAGAATTGATGCTCACCAACATCTCTAATTCTACCTGACATCTGAATACATGTATTTATATCACAACCTTCATTTGTATCAAACAGTAAGAACAACTTTTTAAAGTGTTTGATTTCATATGATAAACCAGCTGTAATTGTTGGTGTATAAATTAGAACATCAGCCTCAGTCCAGAACTTATTAACATTCCCATACTCTTCTTCTTTAACTTTGTTTGATGTTTTAGAGGTATAAAGTTTGATGTTTTTATTTGGATACCTATCTTTTAAGTCTTTGTAAATTGTATTAGCATTTAAAAGCGTCTTACAAATAACACCAATTGGTTCAGAGTTATCTACACATTGATAAATTTCTTTGATAATTCTATCAGATGATACAGTGAAGTAATACACATCTTTGGTAGCATTCTTATATGTATTACATTGATAGTGTATTTTA
>CABMDW010000034.1 GCA_902385045.1 uncultured archaeon
CTGACTCACAAGCTGCAGCAAGTGGAAAATACATCGTAGTCGGAGGAGCTGAAGTCAACAAGCTTGCAGCAGACGGTTCATTGCCTCTAGCAAACAGCGGAGACAGTGTTATCAAAGTAGAAGGCAACAGAATCTATGTCGCTGGATACACTGCACAAGACACTCAGGATGCCGCCAATGCATTAGTTGATTATTTGAACAGCCTAAGAAGCGCTGACTCAAGTATGACTGCAACTGATACATCTGGAGCAGTAGCAACTGATACGACCACTGCAACTGGTTAAGTAGTTCTAAAAAACTGGAAAGGGCATTCACCCTTTTCTTTTTTCTTTTTTTTTAAAAACTAATTTTATTTTAAATTAAATTTTTCATTTAAACTTCCTAGTGAAAGCTTAAATAGTTTTGTAGTGTAATTTTATCTGAATGAACAAGTTTTTGTTGTCGCTTTTTGCTTCACTATTTCTAGCTAGTATTGTTTATGCTACTTGCGATTCTAGTTATTATCAGATTACCGTTGGATTACAGCCTGTTAATCCTTTAGGTCAACCTGATTATTGTTATGTTTACAATACTGCAGGCGATACTTTGCAAACATCTATTATAATGCCTAACGATAGCTCGAATTACGTAATTGGCTTCAGTACTAAATACACGGAATTCAATGTAGTATGCGTTAGAAATAATACGAAATGCTCTAGTTGTGGAAATGTCACTACAAGCCTTGCAACTTCAGATTTTACTTTATCTAATACTCAAGACTATGGCGGTATTACAGCTTGTTTTTATTCGTATAACGTTAATTTTACTTTCAAATGCTCGCCGTCTACGGCTCCAGGTTGCAAACCTACTCCAACGCCTAAACCTTCAATTAAACCTACGCCCACTCCAACTCCAATAACTACTATAATAGCAACTGCCACTTCTATACCTGTAACTAACACTACTACTGCAACTCCTACTCCTGAAGCAACTCCAACACCTGTTGCAATAACCAGCTTAACTCCTACTTTATTCTCTGAATTATTATTTGGTTTCATCAGTTCAGGATCAGATGATGCTGGATTAAATTGTCTTGAAACATGCGCTAAAGATTATAATCTTGCCAAGCAATACAATACTCAAATGTCTTCCTTCTTGTGTTATTATGATTTCACGCAAAAATCTTGCGTATATCACTAAACTTTATTTTCCTTCTAATTGATTTTTAAAGTTTTATTTAGTATTCTATTTAATGCATGTTTCAAAGTTTAGGTTTAATGATGTTAAGAGATTAAAATTACTTTCAAATCAAGCAAGAATTATTTTGATTGAAACTCTAGCAACATCAAAATCAGGACATTCTGCCGGACCCTTGGGTTTAGCTGACGTGTTTGTTTCCCTCTATTTTAAAATTTTAAAAAACAACCCGAAAAAACCTTCACTAAATTCCAGAGATAGATTGTTTGTTTCTAATGGACACGTATGTCCAATTCAATACGTTGTCATGAGTCAAGCCGGATATTTTCCTCAAAAAGAATTAAAGACTTTAAGAAAAATTAATTCAAGACTACAAGGGCACCCAAGCAGAAAAGATTTGCCAGGCATTGAAAACAGTTCAGGACCATTAGGCCAAGGAATAAGCCAAGCCTGCGGAGCTGCTTTTGTAATTAAAAAAGAAAAACTAAAACAAAGAATTTATTGTATAATAAGTGACGCTGAATTTAATGAAGGACAAACATGGGAAGCATTATTGTTTGCAGCAAAAAATAAATTACCTTTAACTATTTTAGTTGACAGAAATAACATTCAAATTACTGGAAACACTGAAGATGTAATGCCCTTAGAGCCATTAAAACAAAAATTAATGGCGTTAAATTTAACGGTTGAAGAAGTTGATGGACATAATCACTTGCAAATAATTAGTGTTTGTAATAACGCGAAGAAAAACAAGAACACTACGATAATAATTTGTCATACTATTCCAGGTAAAGGAGTTTCATTCATGGAAAATAAATATGAATGGCATGGAAAACCTCCAAACGAACAAGAAGCAAGAAAAGCACTAGAAGAATTATATGCTGAACAAGCAAAATTACGATGAACTATGGTTGAATTTAACGAAAAATTATTTTTAAGAAAAGACTTTCTAGAAAATCCGGTCAAAGAATCAGTCAGAGACTCGTTTGGAAAAACACTTGTTGCATTAGGAAAAAAAAATAAAAACATTTACGCAGTATCAGGAGATTTAGCAGAATCAACTAGAGCAATTTACTTTAAAGAAACTTTTCCGGAAAGATTTGTTGAAGTAGGAGTAGCGGAACAAAATTTAATGGGAGTAGCATGCGGAATTAGTTTAATGAATAAGATTCCTTTTGCTTGTTCTTTTGCAGTATTTTCTCCAGGAAGAAACTGGGATCAATTAAGAGTTTCAGGATGTTATTCTGGAAATAATGTTAAAGTAATTGGAGCGCACGCTGGTTTGAATGTAGGACAAGATGGAGCTACGCATGAAGCACTAGAAGATCTTGCTATTACAAGAGTATTGCCTAATTTGAATGTCTTAGTTCCAAGCGATGCAATGGAAGCAAGGAAGGCAACAATTGCAATGGCAAAACATAAAGGGATGGATTATATGAGATTTGGAAGAGTGGATTATGTTTCTTACACTACAGAAAAAACTCCATTCCAAATCGGTAAGGCTAACGTGCTAATAAAAAATGGAAAAGATGCTTGCATTATTGCCTGTGGCTTAATGGTTTACGAGGCAATCAAGGCTGCAATGATTTTAGAAGAAAAAGGAGTAAGGGTTTCAGTAATAAACAATAGTTCAGTAAAACCTTTGGACGAACAAACAATTTTAGAAGAAACTAAAAAAGTTCCTTTAGTAATTACTGCAGAAGAACATCAAGTGACTGGAGGCTTAGGAAGTGCAATAGCAGAATTATTGTCTCAGAAGCAACCTAAGAAAATGGGTTTCATAGGAGTCCAAAATACTTTCGGAGAATCAGGCAAGCCTGAAGAATTATTTGAAAAATACGGTTTAACTTCAAAGAACATTGTAAATAAAATATTAAAATTAACTGAGTGAATTAAAATGAAAATAGCTTTTTTGGAAATTGAAGATTGGGAATGTGATTACTTAAAACAAAAATTAATCGGTCATGAATTAATTTTCTTCAAGCACGCAATTGACGAGTTTGACTTTGCAAAATACTCTGACATAGACCTGTTAAGCATTTTTATTTATTCTAAAATTGATGCTAGTGTTTTAGACAAGTTTCTAAAACTCAAAGGAATTTTTACAATGTCAACCGGCTATGATCATATTGACGTGGCAGAATGCAAGAAAAGAAACATTTCAGTTTACTATGTTCCAAGTTATGGTGAAAATACTGTAGCAGAACATGCATTTGCATTACTATTAGCTATTTCAAGAAAATTACTTCCATCAATAGAAAGAATGAAAAAAGGAAACATGAATTTAGATGGTTTAAGAGGCTTTGACATTAAAGGAAAAACAATAGGAGTAATAGGGACTGGAAAAATAGGAGTACATTTCATAAAATTTTCCAAAGCTTTCGACGCTAACATAATAGCCTATGATTCATATCCTAAATTTGATTTACAAGACAAACTAGGATTCAAATATGTATCACTAAAAGAACTCTTACAACAAAGCGACATAATTTCACTACACTGTCCATTAACTCCCGAAACAACTCATTTGATAGACAAAGAACAAATTCTTCAAATGAAAAAAGGAGTGATTATCATTAACACTGCAAGAGGAGGATTAATTTCAACAGAAGCAATCCTTGAAGGATTAGAAAAAGAAATAATTTCTTACGCAGGATTAGATGTTCTAGAAGAAGAATGTGCCATTAAAGAAGAAAAACAATTGCTGTCCAGAAAGTTTGCTTGCGTGGTGGACTTGCGAACAGCACTAGAAGAACACGTGTTAATAGATAATGAAAGAGTATTGATCACTCCGCACAATGCATTCAATTCAAACGAATCATTAATCAGAATTTTGGACACGACAATTGAAAATATTAATAATTTACTTAACAAGAATGAGACAAATAAAGTAAACTCCTAGTTTTTTTAAATATATGAAAATATTATAAAAGTTTTTTAAATATTTTTTCTTGTTTTTTATTAGAATCCTTTTTAAATCATGTGTGTTACTATAATATTCCTACTGGAAACAGTAGAACCTGTGGTGGGTGGATTGAACGTGAATGATAATTTGAAATCTATGATAAGTGGATTTAAACTTCCATTTCTATTTTTATTTGTAATTGCAGCTGCAATTACTGCTTCTGCAACTTTAACTGTTGTATCTCCAACTCCGGCTAACAATAGTTTGCTTGGAACGAATAGTTATTTGATAAATGTAACTGCAACTGGTTCTGACACTGATAAATTTTGGTGTGATGCTGAACATTTAGTTTACTTGACTTACAATTTAACTTGGTTAAACGCAACTAAAGTTAATTTTACTAACACCACTTCAACTAAAGTCAACTTTACTGGATTGCCTAATGGAACTTTCTTATTACAGACAACTGAAGTATGGACTTACGAACAAGGAAATAGCTGTACTTCTCATACTGATTCTGATTCTGATACCAGAACTTTTAGAATAGATACTACTGCTCCACAAATTTCTTATATTAATTCAACATTAACAAATGGTTCTTACACTAGAAATAATTGGATTTTTGTTAATGTCAGCACTTCTGATGTTAATTACAATTATACTACTTTCAATTTGTATGGTCCTAATAGTAATTCACTTAATAAATCCGTAAATGTTACTTCTGGAAGCTCAACTAACTTTACTGGATTGAGCAGTGGAACTTATGTTTTCAATGCAACTGCATATGATAAGGCTGGAAACAAAAATTCAACCAGTTCAAGAACAGTAATAGTCGATACTATTGCTCCAGTAATAGGTTCAGTTTCAAATGTAACCAGTGAAGCAACTAATGCTTCTGGTGCAAGCGTAACATATACTATTCCTACTGCAACTGACAATATTGATTCTAGCGTAACAGTTACATGTTTGCCTGGTTCAGGTTCAGTTTTTGCACTTGGAAATACAGGAGTAACTTGTAATGCTCAAGATACTGCAGGTAACAATGCTACTTCAGTTACCTTTAATGTAACAGTACAAGATACTACTCCTCCAGTTGTTACAGTTCCATCAGATATTACTAAAGAAGCAACTGCATCTACAACTCAAGTTACCTTTACTGCTCCTTCTGCAACTGATTTAGTTGATGGAAGCGTTACTACTACTTGCACTCACAATTCAGGAGATTTATTCCCTGTTGGAGTAACTACTATTAATTGCAGTGCAACCGATTCCCATGGAAACACTGGTAGTGCAATCTTCAGTGTAACTATTACTGATACTACTCCTCCAGAAATTAGCGGAACTCCTTCTGACATTACTGCAGAAGCAACCAACTCTTCCGGAGCTGTTGTTGAATATTCACTTCCTACTGCAAACGATTTAGTTGATGGAAGTACTTCAGTTTCTTGCTTGCCTGCTTCAGGTTCAGTTTTTGCTCTCGATGCAACAACTCTAGTAACCTGCAGTTCAACTGACTCGCATGGAAACACTGGAACTAGTAACTTCAACGTAAAAGTACAAGATACTACCGCACCAGTTATTACTTTATATGGTTCTTCTTCACTCATCTTAGAATATGGTGATACTTACAACGATGCTGGAGCAACTGCTTCAGATGCTGTAGATGGAAATCTAACTGGCAGTATTGTTACTGTTAACTCAGTTAATTCTAGTGCAGTTGGTGATTATACTGTAACTTATGATGTAACTGACGCTCATGGAAACAAGGCTACTCAAGTCGTTCGTACTGTACATGTAATAGACACTGATAATCCAGTAATTACCTTATTAGGATTTGATCCTGTCACTCTTGAAGTACATTCAACTTACAATGATGCAGGTGCTACTGCTATAGATGACGTTGATGGAGATTTGACGAATAGCATTGTCACTAATAATCCTGTTAATTCTGATGTAGTCGGAAATTACACTGTAACTTACAATGTAAACGACGCTCATGGAAACTCTGCAACTCAAGTAACTAGAACTGTTTCAATCATAGATAATGAGTCTCCAGTACTAACTGGAACACCAGAAGACTTTTCAGTTGAAGCAACTTCAGGCGACGGTGCAACTGTTAATTACGATGCTCCAACTGCAACTGATAATTATGATTCGGAAGTAAGCGTAAGTTGCTTACCTGCCTCAGGAAATAATTTTGCTCTCGGTTCAACTCAAGTAAACTGCAGTTCAACTGATTCAAATGGAAATACCGGTACTTCAAGTTTCACTGTTACAGTAAAAGACACTACTGCTCCTAACATTACAATTACTAACGCAGACACTAGTCCTGCAAAATTCAAGACAGTAAATGCTTCAGCAGTTGACTTAGTCAGTGAAAGCACTTTGTCTTATGCGATAGTTTCTTCAGACACTAACTGTACTAATGTTGAAGTTTGGACTCCATATGATGAAAGCGTTACTTTGAATAGTGAATCAGACAACGGAAAAATAGTTTGCTTCAGAGCCACTGACGGATCTGATAATACTGATTACTCTTCTTCGGATGTAATCTCTGGAATTGACACTACTCCTCCAGTTGTTACTTTCACTAGCAACAGTCCTGTCAATAATTCAATAACAACTACTCCTTACATGTTTGTTCAAGTAACTGTTAACGACACTAATGCTGTTAACTTAACCTATGACTTATCTACTTTTGAAGTAGATCCAGTTCTAACTACTACTGAAACTTCACACAATTTCACTGAATTGAGTGCAAACACTTATTTCATTACTGTTACAGCAACAGATGCTGCAGGAAATGTTGGTTCAACTGAAACTAGAACTGTTAAAGTATTGACTGATCAAAACTATGAAATACAACCAACTGAATCAACTTTAACTCCAAGTGACAGCAACCAAGAATTTAACTTTACATTTAATTCAAGTGTTGATGACAATCAAACTTTTGACTTGAATTTAACTCCATTCTTAACTGGTTCAACCGCAACCTATAATGGTTCAATAACTATTACTAGAGATAACTTCTCAATAGAATTCCCTGCTGGAATAACCTTCAATGGAACTAATTGGGATGGATTATTGAACTTGCCAACATTGCAAAACGCATCAAACTATTCAGTAAGTTCAGGAACAGTTGATGAAGTTCTTGCACTAGGTTCAGCCAATAGTAGCATTACTTTTGACAAGCCAGTGAAAATAACTTTATTTGGAAAGACTGGAAAGAATGCAGGATTTACAAATGGAAATTCATTCACTATCATAAACTTGCAATGCAATAGTGCAACTAATCCAACAAACATAGGTAATGCTGAATGTTATTTTGATGACGGTACAAACTTAATCATCTTTACAATGCACTTTACTTCATTCGCAACAATAACGCCTGCACCGGTAACTCCTCCTTCAAACAATAATGGTGGTGGAAGTCCATCAAGTGGAAGCGGAAGTGGTAGTTCAAGTTCAACTTCATCGTCATCAGGAAGTGGATTTACAAGTGTAGTCGCAACACCAACTCCTACAGTTCCAACTGCAACGCCAGTTCCAACTGTAACTGCTCCAACTGCAACACCTGCACCAACAACCACTCCAACTACAGTTCCAACTGCAACTCCAACACCAGCACCTGCAATTACGCCAACCGCAACACCAACTCCTGCTACTGCTGGATTCTTCACTGCAATAGGAAACAATTCTTATGCAATGATCGGAGGATTCATTCTAGCATTAATAGGAATGTTCTTCGGAGCTTCTAGGCTTGGATTGTTAAACAAGAAAGGAAAACAATAAGGTTTTCCCCTTTCTTTTATTTTTTTATTATTTTTTGTTTTTTAGTAATGGTTTTAAAGCCTTAAAATCATTTAATTATACGCAGTTTTCTAAGGTATTATTTCTTCTTTTCTTGAGAAGAAAGAATTTTGAAAAGACTTTTGCAAAATAGTTTAAAGCTATTATTGCCTTTTTAAGAACAAAGTCATTTCATTATTTTTTCTGAGTAAGGAAATTAGAGGAAAAATTTAAGTTGATTTATAATGGATGTTGGAAGTAGTTTAAGAGTTGCAATTGATTCTGGTCAAGTAGTTCTAGGAACTGACAAGACTAAGAAAATGGCTTTAAACGGACAAGGAAAATTAATAGTAATTTCTGAAAACGCTGAAAAAATGGTAATGCAAGATTTGAAGAGATATTGCTCTTTAAATAATCTGAAGGTTTACGTTTTTCCTGGCACTAGCATGGATTTAGGGAGAGTTTGCGGAAAACCATTTCCAGTACAATCTTTGGTGGTTGTTAAAGAAGGATCTTCAGACGTTTTGGAATTAGTTAAATGAAAAGGTTTTATTCTTAATGTTTTTAGATTCCGAAGATTTGAAATTGTCAAATGTTGTAGAAGAATTTACTGGAGTAAACCCAAAAGGCGTTTATGTTTCTGAAGAAAAAATGTTTGTCGTTTGTGACAAGAAAGATTATGGAAAAGTGATTGGAAAACAAGGTTTTAATATTAAAAAACTTTCCAATTTTTCCAAGAAAATAGTTGAAGTAATAGAGTTTTTTGATGATCCAAAAGATTTTTTAAAATCTTTGTTCAAACCAGCTCAAATAATAAAATTTGAGGAATTTGACGCCCTTGACGGCGGAAAAGGTTTCATTGTAGAAGTCCCTGAAGACGCAAGAGGACTTGCAATTGGACGCGGAGGAGAAAAAATCAAGAAAGCAAAGTTTTTGTGTAAGAAGCTCTTCAAACTCAGTGACGTGAGAATAAGAGCAGTATAAAAAAAGTGATTTTTAATGGCAAAAGGAGAAAACGCTGGAAGAATTTTGAAAGGCAAAAGAAAAGAAAACCGATGGTTGAAAAAGCCATGGAAAAGAAAGGCTTTAGGATTAAAAGCCAAGTACGATCCTCTAGAGGGAGCTCCAGTAGCCAAAGGAATTGTAATTAAAAAAGTCGGAGTAGAACAAAAGCAGCCTCACTCTGGAATTATCAAATGCGTTAGAGTACAATTATTAAAGAACGGAAAGAAAGTCGGAGCACATGCTCCACTAGACAAGGCAATTGACTTTATTGACGAACACGACGAAGTCACTATTGCAGGATTGGGAGGTTCTCAAAGAGGACAGATGGGTTCAATTCCAGGAATTAGATACAAAGTAATCGCAGTAAATGGAGTTGACTTAAACCAATTGAGAACAAAGAAGAAAGAAAAACCAAAGAGGTAATTTTTTTCATAAAGGTGTTTTATTTTAAATGACAGCAATCGAAAATAAGTTATTCGGAAAATATGATTACAACGTAGTAATAACAGATCCATCAATGAAACAATACATGAGTTTCGGAGTATTTCCAACCATTCACTCATTTGCAAGACACGCTAACAAAGCCTTTGCAAAAAGCAAGGTAAACATTGTAGAAAGACTAGCAAACAAATTAATGAGGGGAGGAACTGGAGAAAAAACCGGAGGAAAATTAATTAGAACTCACGGAAAATTACAAGGAAAGAAGTCAAGAGTAATAACTATTATCAGGCAAGCATTTGAAATCGTCGAAAAAAGAACTAATAAAAATCCAATTCAAGTTTTAATAGACGCACTACAAAACTCTGCTCCAAGAGAAGATATTACCAGAGTAAAATTTGGAGGAATGTCTTACCAGACTGCAGTTGACGTCTCAGCTTCAAGAAGACTTGACATGGCATTAAGAAACTTGTCATTGGCAGCTATTATTTCAAGCTTTGATGAAAAGGCAACTCTAGCTGACTGTCTTGCAAACGAATTAGTTTTAGCATCGCAAGGTTCAGTTGATTCTTATTCAGTAAAAAGAAGAAATGAAATAGAAAGAATTGCAAGAAGCGCCAGATAAATTTCTTTTTTATTTTATTTTGTTATTTGCAATAGTATAAATTACATTGTCCTCTTATTTTCTAGTAATGAATTTAGATTTAAGCGTAGTAATTCCTGTTAAGAACGAAGAAGAAAATCTTAAGAAATTGCTTCCTGAATTAAAAAAACAAGGAGTAAATGAAATTATTGTAGCTGATGCTAACTCAACTGATTCTAGTAAATTAATCTGCACTCGTTATGGCGTAAAAATAGTTAAAGGGGGATTGCCTTCAGTGGGAAGAAATTCTGGAGCTAAACACGCTACTCATAAAACCATATTGTTTTTGGATGCCGATATAACTTTATCAAAACATTTTATAAAAAAATTATATTCACAATTCATTAAAGCTAAAGTAGGAATTGCCAGCGTTTACATTTCTCCAATTGAAAAAGAAAGAAAATACCGTTTAATTGCTAAGCTATGGAATTCTTCTTTAAAATTTTCAGAAAAACAAAAGAAAAAGGCATGTGTTGGAACCTGTATTATTTGCGATAAGAAAGCTTTCAGAGAATCTGGTGGCTTTGACGAAAAAATAATTTTCTTAGAAGACTGTGAACTTGCTGAAAGAATGGGAAACAAATATGGTTTTAAACTTTTTTCAAGTCCCAGAGCAAAAGTTTCTTTTAAAAGATTATTCAGGGGATCCTTATGGAGGGGATTCTTTTACGATGCAAGATTAATTTTAATGAGCCAATTCGTAGGTTATAAAAAAATACAGAATCAAGATTTTGTAAAAAATTATTTTAAGTAATCTTATTTTCCTACAATGAAGAATGGAATTATTAATCCTACTTGGTTTTGCACGAAGTAAATTAACACTCCTACAATGCTTAAAAATAAAATGAATGTTAGTAGTGTCTTTCTCATGTCAAATCTGAATCCTAATGAGATTATTTTTAAGAGCATGAAATTGCTTGTAAGTATCAATAGGCTGTACATTATTCCATAATACGTTGCTGAAAATCCATCCGGAATAATATATTTTCCAATTATTTGCAATGGAATTTGTATTAGGTTAAAAGCGAAACTTAAAGTTGAAAGCAAGTAAAGTTTACTCCAGTAGCTTATAGTATTAGTGTGTTCTCTCCACAATAATCCTGAAACCCAAAGCACGAAAGTTGCTATTATTAGTATTGCAGTCAAGGCAAGTGGTTTCAATACGTCTACTGAATCGTATATGAGGTACGTTAAAGCGTAATTAGTTAGAAACACAAAGAATAATGCTATTGCAATATCTTGTGCTTCCATTTTATAAATTCTTTTAAAAACTTCATCGTTAGTGTTTGTAAAAATTTTTTTTGTAGAGTTTAGAAAGTCTTTCATTTTAGTGTCTCACTTTCAGTAAGGTTTTAATATTAAAAATCGTTTCGGAAACAGAAAATTAATTTTGAACGTTGTTATTGTTCTGCTTTTCTTCTTTTTCCATTGTCTCCATATCTCGTCTAACTAATTCTCTAACGAAGTCTTGTATAGATGGAAATTTTCTTTTTTTAGTAGCATGATTTTCTACTTTCCATTCTCCTGGAAAAGTTATTAAGAACGATTCAGATTCAGCCATTTTTGTTACAACCATTACATTTATTTTTTTTTGAAGTTAAACGAACAAATGCGTTTAAGTACCAAAGAAAGAAAAGAAATCATATATTTAAATATACTGGTATACTGTTTGTCGTGTTCAAAAACTTTTAAAAACTTTTTAAAGTGTTTAAAATATTTGTGGAACTCTGGATATACGTCACGATAGAAATGTATTTAAATGAAGTTTAATTTCTTTTGTTAGTATTAATTTTGCATTCACAGAATAAACAAAATTGAGAATGTAATTAAACGTTTTTGTGTTGAAGAACACGGGTGTAGAAAAATGGGAATGGAAGATATTGTTAGAAGCGCTTTGAGCACTGGTCCTAGTGTCACTAGAGAACCATCATCTGATTTTGAAGAAATTAAAATCGCCGTAATCGGAGTAGGAGGCGGTGGAAATAACACTGTCAACAGATTGAAAAAATTAGGAGTAAAAGGAGCAAACTTAATCGCATGCAACACTGACAGACAACACTTGTCCGTATTAGACGAAGGCATTAAGAAATTTTTACTAGGAAAATCAGTTACTAAAGGATTAGGAGCAGGAGGATTTCCTGAAGTAGGAGCAAAATGCGCTGAAGTAGACAGAAGCGTTCTAGAAGCAGAACTAGCTGGAACTCACCTAGTATTCTTATGCGCTGGTATGGGAGGAGGAACTGGAACCGGAGCAGCACCAGTCATCTCACAAATTGCAAAAGAACAAGGAGCAATAGTAATTGCAATGGTAACTTATCCATTCGCACTAGAAAGAGCAAGAGTATTGAAAGCAGACGAAGGAATTCAAAAACTAAGAGAAACTGCTGACTCAGTAATCATATTAGACAACAACAGGTTAGTACAAATCGTACCAAACCTACCAATGAATCAAGCATTCTTAGTAGCAGACGAAATTCTAGCAAAAGCAATAGGAGGATTAGTATTCACTATCACTCAACCTTCACTAGTTAACATTGACTTTGCAGACGTAAGAGCCATCATGGGCAACGGAGACGTTGGAATGATTGCAGTAGGAACTGGAAAAGGAAACAACAAAGTTGAAGACGCAGTAAAAGGAGTATTAGAAAACAGATTATTAGATGTTGACTTCAATGGAGCAAAGGGAGCAATAATCCACATTGCAGGAGGAAACGATTTGACTCTAGGAGACGCAATTCATGCTGGAGAAATGATCACCGAGCAAATGGATCCAAACGCTTCAGTAAAATGGGGTGCAAGATTAGTTCCACAGTACGACGGCAGACTCGAAATAACTGCAATAGTAACTGGAGTAACTTCACCACAAATAACTGGACGAAGTCTAGAAAGAAACAAGAAAAAGGGAGCTGAACACGAGTACGATGATATTCAGATAATCTCTTAATTTTAATTGAGCTTTGGGAATTTCCAAGTTTGTTTTTCCCAAATTCTTTTTTTTTGACTTAAAAAACTTGGAAAATAAACCCGAACCGATGTGATGCAATGGAGAGTTTGATAAGAAGTGCCTTGGCAAATGCTGCGACTGGCCAAAGTACGAAAGAAGTTAATTTAGACGCAGCAAAACTAAAAATAACCGTAGTAGGATGCGGAGGAGCAGGAACTAACACTGTTTCAAGATTGCACAAAATGGATTTAAAAAGTGCAGAAACTATCGCGCTTAATACTGATGCTAACCATTTGAAGATGGTTGAAGCTGATAAGAAATTCTTGATAGGAGCACAAATGACCAAAGGAATGGGTGCAGGAGGATTCCCTGAAGTAGGAAGAAAAGCTGCTGAAGGAGCAAGAGAAAAAATTGCTGAAATGCTTGAAGGATCAGAATTAGTATTCGTAACTGCTGGTATGGGGGGAGGAACTGGAACTGGTTCAGCTCCAATAGTAGCTGACATTGCAAAGAAAAGCGGTGCAATTGTTGTCGGAATGGTTACTTATCCATTCGCCTTGGAAAGAGCAAGATTGCAAAAGGCAGATTGGGGATTACAAGAATTGGCTAACGCATGCGACACGGTTGTAGTCATTGACAATAATAGATTAGTAAAACACGTTCCAAACTTACCAATGAATCAAGCATTTGCAGTAGCAGACACGCTAGTAGCAAGAAGCGTCAAGAGCATTGCAGATACGATAATGTTACCTTCATTGATGAACATTGACTTTGCTGACTTGAGAATGATTATGGGCAACGCCGGAGTTGCAATGATTTCAATAGGAGAAGCTTCAGGAGCAGACAAAGTAAACAATGCAATTAAGACTACCTTGGAAACTCCATTATTGGATGTTGATTACGCTGGATCAAAAGGAGCTTTAATCTTAGTAAACGGAGGATCAAGCTTAACTCTAGGAGATGCAATCAAAATTGGAGAAGGAATCACTGACTCTTTCGACAACAATGCTTACGTCAAATGGGGAGCAAGAATTACTCCAGAATTAGGAGACAAAGTTATAGTCACTTCGATTGTAACTGGAGTCACTAGTCCGCACTTGATCGGAAAGAACGTTCAAGAAGCCCCAGAAAAGAAGGCAATGAAAGAAGTTCAACTAGCTCAAATCAACTGGTAAAAACTTCTTTTAAATTTTTTTTATTTTTTCTTTTTTTTCTAATTTTTATTTTTTTTAATTCGCTTAAAATTAATTTTTAGTTCCTTATTTTTTTCTTTTTATGACGTCTTTTTAAAGTATTTTCTATTAATATTCTAGAGTTATTTTTAATCGGAATTAGAGTGAAAATTGGGGTTATTTGATTTGGCTGAAGGCATTCTTGATAAGTATTCTGCATTCGTTGAAAAACTTGAAGAGTCTGACGTAAAGAAGCCAGATTTAGTAGTGCCTTGTCTTGCTATTGCTTTAATTTCAGTTTTATTTGTTTTAGTTTACTTGTCGATTCCTGAAACTTATTCTTTGACTGTTTCAGTTACTTTTAATTCAACTCCATTGTCTAATGCTAAAGTTATTTTATACGATGCTAATCTTGTTAGCTTAGATTCCAAATTAACTAATTCAAGAGGCCAAGCTGTTTTTGATGGATCTCTTTTGAAGTACGTTGCCAGCGTTTACGCTGAAAGCGATACCAATAATTTATCAATGGGTTTTCCAGGAATTTTTCAAGCTAACGCTATTAGTCTAGAATTATTTTCTCCAAGTCAAACTTCTTTAAATCTCTCTTATAACGCAACTCAAAATAATACGAGCGGCTTCTGTTCTGATGGCACTCCAATAAATTCGTGTTCTCTAAACAGTGATGGTACTGTCAAGGGAGACGGTTATTATTGTGATAATAATAGTCAATTAATTTTACAAGACCCTCAGTCTGACACTAGTTTTTCTTGTTACACTTGCACTGGTGGAGTTGCAATAGGTGAATGTCAAAAAGATTCAAGCGGACAAAATACTGGCAGTGCTTGTAAAATTATTTCAGGCAAACCTGATTTTGCAATTGACAATTCATGCCAACCTCAAGTTACTTGCACGAGGGGAAGTGAAACAGTTTCTTCAGGGGAATGTTTTACTTCATCTGATAATGCAGGATATTATTGCGCAGGAAGCGGTAATTTAGTGCAACAAGATAATGTTAAATGCAAAGATTATTTAACTCAAAATCCAAGTTCATCTTTCACTAATCCCGACGGAACTCCTAAGACAGTTCAAGATCAGACAATTAAAAATTCTAGTTTAACGATTTCAGTTTATGATAATTCTTCAACTGCAATAGACGGCGTTAATATAAAATTTGTTTTGAAAAACTGGTTGCAAGACAAGCAAACTGGAGTGATCGTTGCAACTCAATACTCGAATCAATCTACAATTGTTTTCAGCAATCTTACAATTGGAGCAGATTATTATGTTGACGTTGAAGCTGGAGATTGTCAAGTCAGTCAATCTTCAAAAGAATTAATTCTTTCAAAAGATACTTTGAAAAATCTTATTAAAGTAACTCTTCCAGTAAAATTCAGCGGAGTTTCGTGTTATCCAGCTTATCCTTATTCTGATCATACTTTCATTGAAGGAGGATTATCTGATGGAACTAACTTTACAATATTTCCTTCAGGAGTAACTGTTTCCTACGACGTGTATTCTGAAGATTATGATCCACAGATTCCAGATCAGGATACTAGATACACTGTGCAACAAGTTGATGGGACTCCGGTAAAATTATTTACTAGAAGTGATAAAAATTATTTTGTAGTTGCTTACTCGAAAGGATACTTGCCTGAAGTAATTGAAAACTTGGCTTACAACGTTACTACTTTTGTTAACTTTACTAAAACTTTAAACACTATTAAATCATGGAATGAAAATACTGCTAACGCAGGAAGCTTGAACATTTATTTGTATGATGTGAATGGAAAGCCAATCAGAAATGCAATAGTTAAAGTCAGCAAAGTAGTTTCGAGCGTTGGAAATTTACAATTGGACTTTTCAAAATATTTTGATAAAATAGTTCCATATCCTGATGTGACGACTGATCCGATTAATCCTACTGGCACTCCGACTGATTTTGTTTTGAAAACTGGAGACGATGGATGGCTTAATGTTTCGAGCCTTCCAATTGATCCTAGCAAAAATTCTTTCGTGGTAGATGCTGATTGGAATGGAGTATTGTCTGGAGAAAAAACAGTTCAAATAACAAATCAAAATAATGTTCTCAGATTACAATTGGTTTATCAGTATACTGGTTTGACTGTAAAAACTTTTGATGTTTTCAACAATCAAGAAATCAATGCAAAAGTATCTTTAGTTCATCCTTACACTCAAGGAAATTCTGATTATCCTAGTTCATGGAATTGCGTTACAACTAGTTCTGGAAATGATTGCGTTCTAAATGCAGATCAAAAAATATTCGGTTTAACAGATTTCCTTATTAATGTTACTCCAACAGATCCCGGTTACCAGCCAATGTTAATATCGCAAACAATTTCCACTCAATTAGATCCTGCAAGCAATGTTTTCACTTTCAAATTCTTCAAGTTAAGAAGCCAGCCTCAAGTTTCACTTGACTTCAATGAAATTTCTTCTGACACTTCTCCGAGTCCATTATTTTCAATAAGTCCTAAAGGATTTATTCAATTGAGAGTCAAAGTCATTCCGCCAGTAGAATCGACAAAATATACTGGAGTAATAATCAGACTTCCAAACAGTCAAGCAGGAGATGCTGCTACTTTCTACGACGATTCTCAAACTGTCACTAGAAACAAATGGTTTAATTTCCAAACTCTTGCAGGAAAATATACTGGATTTCCGGAAACCATTGACACTCAAACTTGTGGAGTTCAAGGAATGGATGAAAACAATTTAACTACTCTCGATCAGCCTTCCACATTTTCCTCTGGCACAGTAAACTCTGCAGGTTATACTTATGCAATAGTCTGGTTCAACAGTTCTCTCATTCAATCAGGACAAGATATTTGGTTTAATGTAAAATTGAATTTGGATTCAAGTTTCAAAGACTTTCCAGTATACTATTCTGCATTCTCTTATAACAATGGTTTTGTTTTAAGAAATCCTGTTGATCAAGCTTTCAAAGCAAGTTCAGTAAATGGAGTAACTTATTATTCAATGACTTCTTCTGACGTTAAAGGACCTAACTTCTGTTCTGCCAATGCAAATTCAACTTCAATTCCAGTGCAGCAATTGCAGCCTGGTTATTACTGTTCACAATTGTATTGTTTTGTTTTGAATTCATTTACGCAGCTTAATTCTCAAGGAACTTCTAATCTTCAATCAAATAGTTTTGTTTTGGATAATGGGCAGCCTATTCTTTTGAGCGGACAATTGATTTTCATGAAAACAATTCCAGTGACTACTACGACCTTACAAGGTTATATTATCACTGGAGATTCCAAGTTAACTCCGACTAATGGAACTTTCAGTTATACTCCTGGTTCTGTTCTTCCTTCAATTGGAACTTTAAATGGAAATGTTTTATCAGTTCCAGTTCCAAGTGATTTAACTACTTTCACTGCAGCTTCCGATACGGTAGATGGTTTGGCTTCAGGACTTATAAGTAGTACTATAAAAGTAATTCCAAAGAGTCTTGGAAGCACTAGATTCTCATTAAGTTTTCCACAATTCTCTTATAATGGAATTCAAATTAATAGTCTTAATTTAAACACTTCACTTCAAATTGTTGGAAATTCTAGTGTAGGCGTACAATTGCCTAATGTTACATTAAACGATTTCCAGCCAGGAGAATGCCCTGGAAGAGTATTATTGCATTATGATACCACTAATCAAGTGTGGGCTAGTTCTTGCAATTTATTAAACTTTAAAGTAAATTCAATATTTCCTGCAGACGGAATCCAGATTTTGATTCACAATGATCCGGACAGCAGACTTCATTTCTTAAGCAAATGGCCAGATCAACCTCTTGGCCAAAGTGGAGGTTACGCTCTCTTATTCAATAATTCTGACGAGCCTAAAATGACTAATACTCTTTATTCTACAGGAAACTATAGTCCTGCTGCAGACGCAGTAAGTTGTTTTTCACTAACTAAATTAAGTTCAAATGATTTTGATCCTAATTATGTTGCATTCGCTTACGTTTTGAGATTAAAGTTAAGTAATTGCACTGCAGTTCAAAGTGTCGGACCTTATTTCAACACTTTCAATACTTTTACTGATGGCAAGACCTTATTCAATGGAACTTTTGACTTGAATTTAAGTAATACTGTTCTCGAATTCAATTTGACTGCACAAAAATTTGATTTAGTTAACACGAATTCTTCATCCAACTTCTTTAGCTTCCCTAGAATTGTCGGCGGAAATTCTCTTTCGACTGTCAGCGATCCTTCATTCTTGACTTACAAGCTTAAATTGTTTAATTCTACCCGAGATCCTGGTTCTAAGGCTTATGAAAATATTAGCGTTGACATGATTTTCAACAATAATCAATTTGCTTTAAGCGATTCTGATTCAAATTCAATTGGAGCGGCTTACGGTGAATTAAGTGCTGTTCCAGTTTTTACTCCATTTAAATTTGGAAAATTAGTTAACAGAAGCACTACTGCATTCTATACGAATTATGTTAATCCTGATGCAATAAAATTCCAAGGATATTATCCTGCTGGAACTGACAATTCTTTAAAGCAATTGCAGCAACAGTTCATTGAATTCAGTAATAGCATTATTCCTTACAATCTTAATAATTCTGGAAGAACTAGCACCAATAACATGGTTGATAGCATTAAAGCATACTGTAATCTAACTTCAACAGTCTTGCCTCAATTGCAGGATCAAGCATTATTCTGGAGAAGCAATAGTTTAGTAAAGTATTGTGAATGTCAACCTGGTGATCCTTCTGATCCATCAAAGAATTATACTTTGAATGGCGTTGTAACTAATTGTGCTGTTAACCCACAAGATCCTTTGAAGCCATTAATGTTTTCTGATAGTGGCCACTGCCAATTTTCTTTAAGCGATTGGATTACCTCTGCTCCTCAGACTTTAGAAAGTCCAATAACTTGTAATGGTGGTCTCGGAGCTACTGCTGCAGGATTAAAAGCGCAAGTAAATCTTACTGCGTGCTTTGAATTATTACGAAGCGATGGGAATA
>CABMDW010000035.1 GCA_902385045.1 uncultured archaeon
AAAGAACTCAAAAATGAAATCAAACTGAGCATGATTATGTTGAAAGTAGAAACATTAATATCGAAAGCATGATATTGAATCAAATATGCTCCAGTGAATATAAAATACAAGTAAGCAAAACCTAGCGTCAGAATAATTACGGCAATACTTCTAGGCCAGCTTTTTAAGATTATTTTTAATGCATTAACATCGTCTTTCAAATTCATTGAAACACTTCAACGCCGGGTAGGAGATTCGAACTCCTGAACCCTTTCGAGAACTAGTTTTCTTGAATTAAATTCATTCGAGACTAGCACAATAACCACTCTGTCAACCCGGCTTGTAAAAGTAATTACTCTTAATTAGTATTAACTACTTTTTCTTTTCAGTTTTTTCTGCTGGTGCTGCGGTTGCTCCAGGAGCTGCTGGGGTTCCTTCAGTTGTTGTAGTCGATCCAGTTGTAGTTGCTGCAACTACTGCTACTGGTTTCTCGATTTCCTTAGTCTTGAATACGATTCCTTCAATACTTCTCTTCAAGTTTTGTGAATCTTTGGTAATATCTCTAACTGTTATTTTGAATGAGCCTGATAATTTTCTTCCTGCTTTGTCTAAAGCATGTCTGACTTGTGAAATGTTAGCTGCAATAGTTCTTACTGCAATGAGTTTTTCTCCTTCTTTAATTCTAAGCATTCTTCCTTTTGGTTTTCCAAAGGCTAGTTTCATTCCTTTTGAAATTCTGTCTGCTCCTGCTACTCCTAATGCATTAGCTTCTCTGATTACCATATGTGGGTATTTCAGTATTTGCATGAAATAGTTTCCAGGATAATTCTTTTCTAAATGCTTGTTTGCTGCTTGTCTTGCTGCTTCTACTGCGTTGTCTCTTAATTGGATTGGTTCTGCAGCTACTAATACTACTTCAATTTCGTATCTTTTGTCGACTCCCATGTTATATTGTCTGATTTTTGGATTTGGAGCTCCTTTTACGAAACTCTTTCTCGGCTTCTTTCTAGACATTCTAGTCCAAGGCTGTCCTTGATATTTTCTATAACATTTAGCTGGTCTTAATCCCATTTTAATCGCTGTATTTTTAGATAATGTTTTCTAGTCGTTTTTTAATAATTAAACTAGACTTTTAGTATACTAATTCTGTCGAAATCATTATTTAATGTTTTGCTTGAAGCTTATTTAACCAAAAGGACTTCTTCTCGGCCTGCTTGATCTTCCTGCCTTAAATCCTCCGCTTCTTCTTGGACCATCATGCGATCTGAATCCACTTTCTGAGTGTGAAGATTCATGATCTCCTGAATCGTGGCTTCTGCTTCTAAATCCGCCTGATCTAAAACCACCTGAACTTCCTCCAGATCTGAATCCGCCTTCTGAATGCGAAGAGCCATGATCCCTGCTTCTGAAGCCTCCTGACCTAAATCCTCCGGAACGTTCTCCACCAGATCTAAAGCCACCGGAGCGTCCTCTATCTTCTCTTCCTCCGAAGTGTCCTCTTTCTCTTTGTGGTGATCTTACAAATTCTATTCTTTCAAAATGCGGTAGTTCTCCTCTTTCAATTTGAATGTTTTTATCTCTTGTAACTTCTCTGAAGTTTTCGTAATCTCTTTCAGTTAATAGTATTACTGCTTCTCCTTGTTTTCCTGCTCTTGCAGTTCTTCCTATTCTGTGAGTGTATTCGCTTGAGTTTTTAGGTGAATCGTAATTGTAAACATTTGTTACGTCTTTAATATCTAATCCTCTTGCCGCAACATCCGTGGCAACTAGTACTCTAATGTTTTGACTTTTTAGAGAGTCTACTGCATGACTTCTTCTGCTTTGAGTTAATCCTCCATGCACTGCCATTGCATGAATTCCATTCATTTTCAAGTTAGTAGTAATAGCATCAACTTCTCTTCTTGTAGAACAGAATATTATTGATAGACCACTAGTTTTAGTTTTTAGTAAGTGCATTAGTAATGAAAATTTTTCTTGTTGTTTTATGTCATAATAAATTTGTTTTAATAATGTCTTGTCGACGTGTAATTGTTCTTTTATCATTACCGGATTTTTCAAGTGTTTTTTGATTAAATGACTTATTTCAGATGAAATTGTAGCGCTGAATAACAAGGTTTGCCTTTCTGGAGGTAATTCGTGAATTATTTTTTCAACATCTTCAACAAATCCCATTTCAAACATTTTGTCTGCTTCGTCAAGTATCAGTAGACTTACATTTGAAAGTCTGATAGTGCGTCTTTCCATGTGATCTAGCATTCTTCCTGGAGTTGCTACTACAATTTCTGCCTTTCTTAACGAGTCAATTTGAGGCGATATTGCTACTCCCCCATAAACTGCCGCTACGTTAATCCTCATGAAAGAAGAAAAGTTTAAGATAGTATCTCTTACTTGAGTTGTTAATTCTCGCGTTGGAGTTAGAATTACTACTTGTATTCCTTGTCCTGGTTCTATTTTTTCAAGTAATGGTAAAACATATGCTGCAGTTTTTCCAGAGCCAGTTAGCGACTGTCCGACTACGTCTTTTCCTGCCCTAATCTCAGGAATGCATTTTTCCTGAATTGGCGTAGGTTCAGTAAAGCCATTTTTCTTTACGGCCTTCAGAATATTTGGATGTAAATTTAGCTGTTCAAAATTCATGTTATACCTCAATAGTAAACGGCGTATTATAAAATAGTGCTTTTAAACTCTTTTTTTCCACTTTTTTTGATTTAATGCTGTTTTTTATTATCTTAGAATATTATTTATTCAATGAAAGCGCTTCAAGTATTTTTATTATTATTTTTAGCTTCTTTTTTGGTTCATGCTTATACTGATATAGGTTTAAATGTTACCGTATTTTTGTATGAAAACGATGTTTCTAGAGTTCAATCAAATGTTCTGGTTAGTTTGAATGACCGTTTTGAAATTGAAGCCTTTGATTTTAGTGTTTTACACCATAATACGATTAATGATTGGGGTAAATACTCTCCTTACGTTGATTTTCAATTTTTAACTAGAAATCAGAGTAATACTTTAGTTACTGGTAAAAGAGATTATACTAGTGCCACGCCTGTTGGAGAAATTACAATTGATTATACTTTAGAAGGCAATCTGTTAATCAAGACACTTTCTTCGGGAAGATTTACTACTTATCGTTTTGATAATACTAAATTTAGCTTTGAGAAGAACCCGGATAGAAAAATTGTTTTGGAAAAAGATCAAACTTTGAACTTGGTTCTCCCTAAGGATGCTAGGATTACTAAAATGTATCCATCTTTTCCTGTTTCTGATGGAATTGTAAAGATCTCTGGACCAATTTCTACTGACATTGAATTAGATTTAGAAACAGAACAACCCCTGACTGTAGAAATCAATCAATTCTTTTCTTCTTTAGATAGTTTTTTTGAATTAAAAAGAATTATTCTTATTGGAACTTCAATTTTGTTTCTGCTTTTGATAGTCCTATTATCAAGAAAAGAGTAACTCTCTTTCTTTTTCTTCTAGAAATTCTATTTTGTTAACGTTTTTCTTTCCTAGTATTGCTAGGGTTTGCCAAGCATCATTTCTAGAGCAATGAAGGTTCAAACTAGTTTTCTTTATTGCATTGAAAAGCATTCTTCTACTGATAAAATTCTGTTTCAAGTATTCTGGAAAAGAATAAGCAACAAATTTTTTGTTATTATCTTCAGTATTCATTCCTCCCAAGTAAACTCTTCTGTATCTTAGAAAAGTCCAGTTGTTTCGCTTTCTAATTCTTGCTTTCATAATGTCCGCTTTAACTAGGTTTTCAAATCTTTCATTTAACGGTTTTGAATTAATATTTTCTCTAGGAATATTCTCTTCAATCCACAATTCTAACGAATCAAAATCGATTTGAAGTGAATCTATTGCTTTCAAGCTTTCTTCTAAATTATTCCTAAATATTTTTGGTAAGACTTGAAATATTTTTTGTTCCTTAAATCTTTCGCTGACATGAATTTCTCCTTTACTTGATTGTAAATCCAATATCGCAGCTCGCAAATCTCCCTTACAATTTTCTGCTATCGCTTCTAAGTCTCCTGTTATTTTTTCCTTGTTGGCTATTTCTTGTATTTTTTTGAGTATTGCGGTTTTGTTAATGCTTTTGAATTCTATTGGAGTGCATTGACTTCTTAGGCTGCTTAATTTTTGTTCCCAGTAGTCATTACAAATGAATATTATGGGTATTTTCAAATCCTGTGTTAAATTTGAAAGTTTACTTATGAATCCTCTATCTCCTCCTACTTCTATTTCATCAAAAACGATTAATCTCATGCTTCCAAAAACGTCTTTGCTTGAACCTCCTAGTTTTCTTATTATTTCTTCAGTGCTTCTCGGATCACTTGCATCACTTTGTATTATGTTCCAGTTTAGACTGAGGCTTAGTGTTTTTATGAAACTCGTTTTTCCAGTTCCTGATGGACCATAAATTATAAGCGGTTTGGAATACTGTCCATTATCCCATGAATAAGCCCATTTTACTATTTTTTCTCTTGCTTCTTCATTTCCGACGAATTCTTCTATTTTTTTAGGTCCGTATTTTTCAGTCCAAATCATTCTACTATTAAAAAGCCTTTAAAAGAATTAAAGTATTTCTAATGTTAATGCGCAGATGGTTTTTGCTGATATTCTTGTTTGCTTTTGCTGGAGCTAATAATGTAGCTCTCTTTACTTTCTGTCCGGCTTTTAGTAGTCAGGATATTACTACAGTTTTAGCAAAATTAAGTATGAATGGCGTTTCTAATTGTACTACTACCTTCAATCTTACTGTAATTGATCCAGTAGGTAATTCTACTCAATATTCTCCAGTATGTGCTAATGGTATTCTTACTTTTAGTATTGTAAACAATCTTGGCGGAAAATATAGTCTTGAAACTACTAATTCTAATATTACTTTTAAACATGATACTTGTTTCTTTACTTCTTTGAAGAAAAGTAAGGTCTCAATTCCAGACTCAAACTTTTACAGTATTGCTTTAATTTTTGTTTTGGCCGGTTTTACTTATTATCGTCGTAAGAAATAGTTAATTATATTCGATTGAAACTTCCTGCTGGTCTCCACATGAACTGATAAATGTTAATGTTCCTCTCTTGTTTTTCCCTGATGGTTGCACTGTTAAGAATATTGTCTTAGTCGTTCCTGGAGGTAGTAATATGTTGTTTTGGGTTATCGTTGGATCGTCAAAAGTGACATAATTTGATACAGTTCCTTCTTTTTTGACTGGATATATTATTAATGGACTGTCTCCTCCGTTAGTTAATCTTAATTTAGTATTGCAAGGGTCAGTTCCCGAACAAGTTATTTGAGTGTTATCAATGCTAAGTTTTCCTGGATTTACTACGTTAACTGAAAGTGTACTGCTTATTTTCGTGTATTTAATTTTAATTTCATAGTCAATGCTAGTTTCTGTAGATTCTTTTGGAACACTTATAGGAACAATTTCAGTATCTTGATTTGTTAAAGTGAAATCTTGACTATAACCTGTTTGCGGAACATAAATTTGAAGTTGTTTAATTCCAGGTTCATTATTTTTTACATTTGCAACGATTTGTTCAGTACAACCTTTTCCAATATCGATTTTATTAGGGTTTATGTCTAGATTTACGTTATAATTTCTATACAACAGTAAGTCAACGTTTTGGACATCGTCTGTTGTGGGAGTGTAATATTTGGTTGCTCGGTTTAAACCGTTTGAAGGTATTACTTCAAACTCTACTTCTTTTCCTGCCTGAAGATTTGTAAAAATCAACGGATATGAATCTATTGTTGCTTCTTTACTGTCTTTCAATTCTCCATCAACATACACGTTTATTTTTGCTGGGATAGAATTTTGACTATCTGCTTCTACTGCGTTCACTTTTAACGTTACAAGTTTTGGGATTAATGCTAAAATAATTATTATTAGAATGATTGCTCCTAGAACGCTTACGATTGTCTTCCAATGATCTTCAAAAGTTTTTTTAATATTTTCATAAATAGGATTAGGCGTTTCTTCTTCTTGTATTTCTTCTTCAAAATTATCAACCATTCAAGAACACCACGTCATCAAACTCTACGTTTAAAGGATATAATCGTATGAAGTCAAAAGCGTTTTTAATATTCTCCTTAGCAGCTAAATACGTTATTTTTTCACGTGAAAATCTTTGTAAGTTATTTTCTTCCAATAATTTCTTAAAATCTTCTTGTTCTAATAAGGAAATCAATGCTTTTTTAGTTATTTTATTTTCTTCAAGTAAGATTATTAATTCAGTTAATTTTACTTTATCAATTTCTTTCTTAGTTTTTCTTTCTATTGCAGGAATATAATCAAGTAATACTGTCGCTAAAAATTTCTTATCTTTCACTTGAGAATGTTCGTTAAATTCTTTAAGCATTCTTGAATTCAATAGTTTTGAAGCCAATTCTTCATTTAAGCCTCCAGCCAATAATTCTTCCTTTATATTTTCTAGAGTTTTTATTTCTTCTATTTTAACTGTTGATGTTACTCTAGGAAGCACGTCTGTTTCTGGATATAGTCTTGAAGCTCCGGACAATGGACGCATAAATCTTGTTTTTAATCCATCTGCTTTTCTAGTTTCAGGAATTACTCCGTTAAATGTCTCATTGAAACGATATTCTATTGCTTTGATTGCTTTGTTTAATTCATCCAATTCTCCTGCAATAATTATAAACGCATCTTCTTCCTCCATGTTCAATTCCTGCATTATTGTATTAATCTCTTCTGGAGTGAATCCGTATTTTGCAAGATTTTCATCAGAATGAATTAATCCTTTTAATCCAGAATAAGCTTTAACATAATCACTTAATTCACTTGCAAATCGATAATCTTCAGTCAATTCTATTCCTAAGAGTTTTTTGCAGTTTTTGACGTTTATTCCAAAAATAGTTTTTCCTTGTAATAGTTTGACGTTTGAATTAGTTAGCAAGTTTGTTAAGTCAATTGACGGCATTAATTTTGCAGTTTTTTCTAGTAATATTTGTTTTAATGCGACTAATGTTTCTTGCCTTCTTATTTCATTAAAAATTATTTTAGGAATGTCATTTAATTCTTGAGCCCCTTTGATTTCAATTCTATTCCCTTTACTTATTGAAACATTTACATCCTGTCTAATTGAACCAATTCCTCTTTGGACTTTTCCAGTGCTTCTCAAAATTAATCCAATTTGTTTTGCAACTTCTTTAGCTTCTTCTGGATTTTCAATATCTGGACTGGTTGCAATTTCTATTAAAGGAACCCCTAATCTTGAAAGACTAAAAACTCCTTCTGAGACAATGGAACAACTTTCTTCTTCTAGTGAAACACTTTGAATTCCGATCCTCTTTCCATTCACTTCAATAAAACCGTTGAATCCTACTAATGCAGTTCTCTGAAAACCGGATGGAGCACTTCCATCAATAATTGTTTTTCTCATAAAGTTAATTTGATCAACTATAATGCAATTCAAACTCTTACAAATCGCAAGACTGGCTTCAACAGCTTCTTCCGACGGTAAAGTTGGAGGGCAATCATCGCATTCAACCATTCCAGCATAATTTTCATCATATTCGTAAGTAATTGTTTTTTGTCTTGATTCTTCAAATTCACTTGAAATGTCCTTTGAACCTAATTCTCCTTTTGCTGAAATGAATTTTCTTTGAAGTCTTAAGTTGACTTGTTCACTTGAATTTTCTTGATTGTAATATTTAGTGCTGAATAATTTTCTTCCTTCTAGACGCTGGTGTATTTCTAGTCCGCATTTGAATCCAATTTCTTTTAGAGCATCCATTCTTCATTTAAACCTCTCGAAAATTCTCCACGCAAGTTTTCTTTCATCTGAGTTTCAGCTTCTTGAATGCTATTAGTGTTTGCTAAAACCCATGAAAGTTTTACGAATGCAGTTTCAGAATGCATATCTTCGCAAAATATTGCTCCGGTGTTTTTTAGTATTCTTAAATTTGAATAAACTCGATCGTTAACAGTTCCATAGATGCATTGAGTTGTTATTCCAACCAATACTCCTGACTCCACTAATCTTTTTATTTCAGGAATTAAACTTAATTCTCCATTAGTTGGAACATGTCCTAATCCTGTTCCTTCAATAATAATTCCTTTGTAATTTGAATAAGCTTGTAATATTGATGGATTAAAACCAGGATGGATTTTTACTAACCCTACTTTTTCTTCAAACTTGTCAAACAATTCTGTTGGCGTGCTTTCATAATTTTCTTTTAAGTCTTCAGAGAGAACTTTGAATTCTTCTTTGTTTATCAAAGCCTGTGGTTTTTCGTTAATACTTCTGAAAGCATTTCTTGCACTTGAATGCATTTTTCTTGCTTTACAACCATGAATAAGCTGACAATAATCATCAGAATTAGTATAGTGCATTATTAGCTTTACTCCGGAATAGTTGCTTGCAGCATATCTTGCTGCGCAAGTTAAATTTAAAAATCCATCAAAACTTCCACGGTCTGCACTTTTCTGGGCTCCAACTACTGCAACTGGTTTTCTTAAGTTTCCCAAAGCAAAACTCAAGGCAGCTGAAGTATAATGTAAAGTATCTGTTCCATGAGTAACTATTATTCCATGCAATCCTGAATTAAGTAATTCCGCCACTTCTTTTGCAATAATACTCCAGTGACTTGGATTAAGATCTTCACTCATTCTATTGAATGGCATTCGTATTGATTCTATTTCTGCTATTTCCATTAGATCTTTGTTTGATTCTACATATTCTTCCGGTTTCATTAATGCTTTTACTCCTCCGGTAGTGTAATCTACTTTAGAAGAAATAGTTCCTCCTGTGGTAATTAAGCCTATTTTATTTAATCCTTCAATTTTATTGACTTTATATTTTTTTGGCTGAATTGTTTGTTCTTTTTTCTTTCTTACTAAACTAAATTCGGCCTTCCTACAATCTATTCCTAAATTATATCCTGAATTTATTTTTATTTTTACAAAATCAGTTTCATTTAATTCTAATGAAGGCAAAAGTATTCCTTCAAGTTCATATTCAATTGTTTTTACTTTTAAGTAATCTCCTTCTTCGATTCCTGTTAACTTTTGAATAGCTTTCTCTGAATAAGTCATTTATAGCACTTTATGTATAAGTTCTTAAGAGTTTAATGCTTTTTTCATTTAAATTGTTTAAACTCTATTTCAAAGGTGTTTGGTATGGATGGAGATTCTGGATTAACTGAAGGACAACAATTAGAACTTGAAATTATAGACAAAAGCGTTAGAGGAGACGGTATTGCTAAAGTAAACGGTTTTGTAGTTTTTGTTAAAGGAGCAGAAAAAGGAAGCAAAGTAAACGTAAAAATTGTTTCTGTAAAACCAAGATTTGCTTTGGCTGAAATAGTACAGTAATTTTTACTGTATTTTTTCTTTTTTTATGTCTACTATTTTTCTTGAATTGAAAGCGCATTCCAATTCTGAAAAAGCTGAAGGAATGACTAATTATTTTAAGCATGAAATTAAATCTTTAGGAGTTCCAATTCCAATTATTCGCAATATTGTAAAAAAAGCAGTTAAACTTGATTTAGAAAATGAAGAAATTCTTAAAGAAGCGGGTTTTCTTTGGAATAAAGATTTTATTGAAGCGAGACTAGCTGCAATTTTTTTATTAGAATATTCAAAACTTACTCCGCAAACTAAATTTACTACTGCACTAATCTTTTTGAAGGACAAGAACTTGAATTGGGCATTATCTGATGCAATTTCTGGAAGTATTTTAGGAAGATCAATAGTAGAGGATAAAACTCTTTTACCGAAATTATTGCCATTAATTGATCGGACTAATTGGGAAAAGCGTGCTTGCATTGTAGGATTAATGCGGCCAATGTGGAGAAACGTAATATCCGTTGATTTTCTTTTAAAATTAGTAGCGATTAATTTATATTCCGAATGGGAATATTCTCAAAAAGCTTGTGGTTGGGTGTTAAGAGAATGTTATAAGAAAAATGGTATTGCAACTAAAAAATTTATGGCAAGAAAAAAGAATATGCCGAGAATCACTTTCTCTTATGCTTGTGAACGGATGACTGAAAAAGAGAAACTTAATTTGAAAAAACTAGTTTATTCTTAGCCTTGCATTTTAGTAAAACCATAATTTTTGAAGTGAAGTAACACTGGAAGCGTATTATGATGTATTGGTTTTAGCTTTAAGGCATCTGAAACTGTAACCCACTTATAATTTTTTGTTTCTTTAGTTTGAAGTTTAATCTGTCCACTAAATTTTGTTACTAGCCAAAGAAAACAAGTTAAATCAGTTGTTGTTTCTTTGTATGTGTTAATAGTGTGACTATAACCTAAAAAAGTTGTTTCTAAAGCAATCAAACCTGTTTCTTCAAATAATTCTCTTATGCTGGTGTTTTTTGGATTTTCACCAAATTCAATCCTGCCTTTAGGAAATTCCCATCTGCCATCATTTCGTTGAGTTAACAACATTTTATTGTTTTCTAGAACTATAGAGCCACTGCAAAAACGCTTTACTTTTTTCATAACAAAGAGTTTTTACGTTTAATATATAAAATACTAATATCATGTTTTCTAGTTTGAAAATAGTAAATTGGAGAAGCCATAAGGAATCCACTATTTTTTTCTCTAAGGGAATTAACGTTATCCTTGGAGACATGGGTTCGGGAAAATCCAGTTTGATTGATGCATTATGTTTTGCACTGTATGGAACTTTTCCAGCTTTAAAGTCAAAAGCCTGTTCTCTTGACGATCTTCTTAACAAAAACCTCAATGCTAAAAACTTTTTAGTAGAATTAACTTTTACAATAGAAAAGAACACCTTCAAAATCCAAAGAACTTTTGACGGTAAGACTTCTAAAGCAAGTTTATGGGTTAATGATAAATTTGTTGAAGGAACGCAACCTTCACGCACTAACGAAGCACTTCTTTCTTATTTGAAGGTTTCTTATGATGATTTTGTTTCAGTTAATTATTCTAGTCAAGGTTCAATTGATTATTTCATTAATTTAACTCCAAAAGAAAGAAGGTTAGAATTAGATGAGTTTCTTGGTTTGAATAAATTAAATGATTTAAATGAACAAAGTAAAGTTTTCAGAAATAAGATTGAAGTAATTAAGAAAACTCTTTCAGCTTCAAATCCTTTGACTAGATTTAATGAATTTCAAGAAAAAAATAATGTTTTGACAAAGTCTATTGAAGGTTTTAAAATTCAGTTAACCGAAAATGAATTATTTTTGAAAAAATCTTTACTTGAAGTAAAAAATATTGAAGAAAAATTAGTAAAATTAGTTGAAAAGTTTAAGGAAAAAGAAGCTAACAACAAACTTTTAGAAGAACTAGAAAAGAAAGCTGCTTTTTTGAAGGGAAGAATTGAAAACTTTAAGGAAGTTGATTTGAATCTGCTAAAACAGCTTGAAGAAGAATATTCTAGAATACAAAAAGATTTACTTGTTCAAGAGAAAAACTTAATCGAATATGAAAAACTTTCAGCAAACTATTCGGTAAATTTTAAACTCTTTAACGAATATTCTAAAAAAAGATCAGAAATAGAAGAAAGGAAGCAAAAAATACGGGTTGTTACTGTAAAAAAAGAATTAGATTTAACCAAAAACGCTAAAGCTAGCCTAGAATCTGAATTGTCAGATTTAACCGAGAAAATCAAGGTTCTCTCCAAAGATACCAATGGAATTTGTTATGCTTGTGAAAAACCTTTATCTCAAGATGAAAAACACTCCTTAGAATGCAAGCTTGAAGATAGGCTAAAGGAAGTTAATTCTTCATTAAATGAAACTTCTAAAAAACTTTTTCTTCTTTTAAAAAACGATTCTGAAAACGAATTAAAACAGAATGAACTAGTCAAGTTAGTTGAAATGGATAACTTTTATTCTGAAAAACTTTTAGCATTGACTAATCTAAAAGAGCCAGTTAAACCCATTTTTAGTGAAGATTTGAAACAAAGGTCATTGAATTTACTGGAAAAAATCACGATTTTAAGAAAAGATTTGACTTTAAACGAACAAACTTCTAAAGACAGACTAGCTTTAGAATCTTTAGAAAAAGAATTAAGCGTTTTAAGAGAACATTTAAGTAAAATACTAGTTACTCAATCTGATTTAGATTCTCTTAAAAAAGAATTTTATGAAAGAGAAGAAAAAAGAAAGTTATGCGAGTCTAAAATTGATTCTATAAATTTATTATTAAAGAAGACCATTGAAGATAAAACGTTTATTGAAAATCAATTGACAATAGAGAAAGAAAAAGTCGATAAAATTAGTAAAATAGAAGATTCTTCTTTATTTCTTGATGACTTCGGAAGAAAAATTTCTTTAGTTCAAGAAAATTATAGAAAATCTGCTTTGAATTACTTGAATTCGATGATGAACAAAATTTGGAAGGCCCTGTATCCTCATGAAAATTATGATTCCATCATAATGAAAGCAGAAAGTGATTCCTATGGATTGTATTTGCAATCTGGAGAGATTTCCGTTCCCGTGGAAACTGCTAGCGGTGGCGAGAGAATTTGTGTTGCACTCTGTCTAAGAACTGCTTTTGCTTTGCTTAAGAAATCTGGTATTTCTACCTTGATTTTTGATGAGCCTACTCATAATTTGGATGAAAAAGCAATAATACATTTCAGTAATTCCTTGAAAAATAATTATTCGATTTTGATTCCGCAGACCATTATTATTACTCATGATCAAAATCTAAGAGAAGCTGGAACTGGAAAAACAATTATGGTTTCAAGATTTGATAAAATTAGTAAAATAGAAGAAATATAGGTTACCAAGTAGGTTTTTTCGAGTGTTCTCCTATTTTTCTTCCTGCTTTTATGACTATTAGTGGTATGAATCCTTTGATTTTAATTTTTAGAGGTAGTTTGGCAAAATCGCTTAGGCGTTTTCTTCTGGCTAATTCTGAATAATCAAATCCCATGTTTTCCAATTGTTTTATTCCATATCCCATTCTTTTATTTCTTCTAAATAATTCTATTAGCGATTTTGAAGGTAGATGATGAAAAATAGCTTCGCTAGATTGTACTATGTGTTCTTTGCCTGCTTTGAAAGTCAAGTATGCATCATCGTGAATCAGGTTTGAAGGCATTTCTTGAAAGTCTTCTCTTCTTAAGGCAAACATTCCACCTTGAATTCCTTGATATGGTCCTACGGCCTCATGGAGTTCTGAAATAGTTTTTTGAAGTTTATTTCCTTTGCTTTCAATTTTTTGAGTTGCTCCGGCTAAAATTATTTTCTTATCTTTCAAAGCATTCAATAATGCTAATGTAGCTCTACTATCTGGAGTAATATCTGCATCAAGGAATACAAAATGAGTTCCAGTTGCATGTCGTGCAAGTAGATTCATTGCTTGAGCTTTATTAGGATAAGGTAATTCTAGAACTTTAATTCCAGGAAAGCCTTTTGCATAGTCTGCCGTTTTATCAGTACTTCCATTAGAACAGATTATTATTTCTTTTTCAAAACCAACTGGCAAAATTTGACTTCTAACTCCAGAAATAATTTTAGAAATATTCTTTCTTTCATTCTTGGCAGAAATCAAAAAACTAACTCTAGGCATTAACAAAACTACTATTCTGATCAATAAATTGTTATTCTTCTAATATTGTATTTTGATTTTTCATACTAATTTTTTTGACTTTAATGATTTCTTGCTTTATTACTCCTGTTTTCAAGTACTTTTCAATTGTTTTTATTGGTTCGTCGTTGACTGGTTTGATTATTATCGCATAATTCATGTCTTCAATGAAAGGTCCAGCTATTCTTTTAGCTTTCAAGAAGCTTTTCAAAGCTCTTTCATTATAAACTGGAGGTCCGATTATTTTTTTGTAATTAATTTTTAGTCGATCTATTAAGAAATTTAATATTATCTGCTTATTCATGTCTTCAATTGAATTATACAGTACTTGAAAGTCATTTTTTTCTAAATTGTTCTTGATTCCATTCATTATTTTTAATGACGAGCTTAAGACTATTTCTTTTACCGGTTCTTTTGCTTCTAGTGTCACTTGAATCCAATTTCCTTTGACTAATCTTTTCTTTGAAATACTATTGTAAAAGATTTTTTCATTAGGCTTTTCTCTCAGTATCTTTAGTATTTTAATGAATTTTGCATAAGCTTGTTTTGATACTACTGCAGCTACATTTCTTTCGCTATCTATAGGATCTATTACTGTTAGAATGCTTTCAGAAAATGTCTTTTGACTGATGCCTATGGAAGTGTTCTCTTTGAAATCAAATTCAACGATTCCTTCTAAGCCTTTCAAATAGTAAACCATGCATTCTAGTAAGTATCCTGAGAAACCATGTGCTGGTGGTTCTGCACCATAAATTTCCTGAGTTTTAAGCAACTGTTTTAACACTCGAATATCTTTTTTGTTTTTTTCATTCAAGTGTTTTAGCATAAATTCTTGATGTACTATTGTTCTATCTACTGCACTTTTTATTTTTCCATTAAACTTCAAACATGGTACTACTTCTATATCAAAATTATTGAATTTTCCTTTCAAATATGGGTGTGAAGCATAATTTTTCTGCCATTTTGTAATGCCTTTAGCTGCTTTTTCTAGTTTTTCGAACATTTTGTTTTCTTGATTAAATCTCACGAAAATGTCTAAGTCTGGTTTTCCGATTCCAGTTCCTCTTGCATTGCTTCCGCAGTAAAATATTTTAACATTATCTAATTTTGTTTCTAAAATTTTCTTTATTTCATTAAATGTTCTTAGTGCTTTATGTTCATCTTCAAGACTAGTCCTTACTTTGGCATCAACTTTATCAATTATCTTGCTTAAAGCAAGTTTTTTATTAGACGCTAGCTTCATTAGTATTATGAGATTTCTCTTGTTTTTTATGCTTTCATTGACTCTTGTGTTTGCAGTTCATTCATATAAAATAACTGTTGTAAACCCAACCCAAATAGAATTGCATGAAGGAAGTGCACCCATAGATTTGGGTTTGGTAGGTCCAGGCCAAAAACTTGAACTTCAAGTTTTAAGAGGGGCTGGAGATAAGGGTTATGAGGGTGCTGAAATAACTTGGGATACTTTAGGAGTTAATGCTAGTACTCTGCCTCCTGGCTGGGCTTATGATAATTCAACTTTAAGAGAAGAACCTTTGACTACCTTTCTTACTGTTCCAAAGGATGCTAAAGACGGAGTTTATACTTTTCAATTTGTCATAGATAATCTTGCTGAAGGTTTAGGTGAAAAAGTTTTTACAGCACAGGCTACAGTTTCAAAGAATGTTCTTCAAGCGGACTTGACAAATCCGAGTGTTAGTTCTGGAGCTGGACTTCCAGCAGAATTTAATGTTGAAATAAATAATCTAGCAAGCGCCAATGATTATTTTCAGATAAGCGTAAGTGGAGTTCCAAAACAAATGGAACAAACTAGAACCGTATTCGTAGAACATAATTCCAAGCAAACCTTTTCTTATGAATTAGTCGGTTCAGAAACACAGCAATATGATTTAATTATTAGAGTAGACAGTCTTTCGAGTAATCTAATTACTGCAAGTGTTCCAGGAAACTTATTAGTTTCAAGTAGCGTTTCTCAAGATGCAATTTCAATAGGGAACGGATTAATGTTGTTTCCAATATCCGAACAAGCAGTTTATTCGCTAATCGGATTCTTCTCCAATTTGTTCATGAAGTGACATTAATTGGTTCAAGATTAAAATTAAGTTTCACTAAAACATTGTATGAACTCTAGTTGTAAATTAGTATTTTAGATTTATTTTATTAAATCTCTGAAAGTGTTTGCTAAATGAGGATTTTTAATCCAGATTCCTACTTCTTCATCCGGATGGGTTTCTTCAGGAGTTAAGAATAATAATGCTTCATCGTCTGCAATAACAAACCTTGAAGATAATTTCTTTTGTGAATGGAATGAACTTAATCTTTGAACTATTTTATCATTAACTGCATGCGAAACAGTTTGAATTTTTACTCCTTTGTTCTTCGCTTTTTCTATTTCTTTTTGGGCGCTCTCAAATTTTCTTTTTAGGCCTTCAGGGCTTCCTGAAATTAGAACGTGATTTTTTGCTTGGCTTATCATTGAAGCCATTTTATTGTACAAAACATCTCTTCCTTTGATCGTCCAAACTGTATCTTCTATTTTTGCAAGGTCTCCTAGTTGACTATTTGGAACTAGAGTGTTGTTTAATCCTTCACCAATTTCTTCAACTCTTTTCAATTCTGATTGTAATTCGTTTTCTTTGTGTTTTTTTAGAGTCTTTACTGCTTCAATAATAGAATTTGCTGAATATTTTATTGGTCTTCCTGGCTTTATGACTACGAATCCCTTGTCATGTAATCCTTTCAAAACGTCATAGATTCTTGGTCTTGGTAATTCTGCTTTTTCGCTTAATTCTCCAGCAGTATTAGCTCCATGAGTAGATAGGGCTAAGTATGCTTTTGCTTCATATTCGTTTAAATCTAGTTTTCTTAGCGAATCTATTAATTCTCTGTTAAGCATTTCATTCATAATAATTGCACGTTGATTAATATATCTTTCCTATTTGTTACAACTTTCTATGAATGACAAACTTTATAAGGATATTTATTACTATATAATGGTAACAAATGAAGCTTTTTTGGGTTTTACTGGTAGTTTCATGCTTAGCGAGTTCTGCTTTAGTCTCTGACTTTTTAGAGCAGACTCCTTCTAGCGTAAGAAACGTTTTTACAGTTCAAAATGACGACTTTGGAGGACATTTTGAGTTAAGAATCTTTGGAGACACAAATTCAGCCAAAATAACGAGTTCAGAAAACTACTTTTACGTTGCAGCAAATAGCAAGTATTCTGGTTATTATCTTATTTCTTCACCTGAAAGTGCTAAAATTTACGTTCAAATCTTAAAAAACGATAAAGTAATATCGTTTAGGTCATATTCTTTTGAACAAACAGATAATTTAAAGATTAAAGATGTTGTTTCTGTTCAAGGTGCCAATTATAAGATTGATTTTACGGTTTCAAATACTGGATCAAAACCGGGAGTCATTAATTTCATGGATAGCGATCACATAGTTTTGCCTGGCGAAACAAGAACTTTTTCAAAAATTTACCTTCCAAGAGAAATAGACCCTCAAGGATATTATTCAATTATCGTTGATGGAACTCTTTTGAAAAAACAAATTCCAGGTCCTAGTTCTACAACCAGTGGATTTTTCTTGGCAGGAGATTCTTCAACAATTTTCTATGCCGTAATTGTCTTAGTGTTGATTATTTTTGTAATTATTTTCTTTTCTGTGAAGCCTAAAAAGCCACTCGAAGAAAACGAAATAGAAGAAAAATTACAAGGTCAGGAAATATTGCCTGAATTCAATCAGAATGTAGTCTAGAATTCAAAATAATAAAGCGTTTTTTCTCCAGTGTCTTTCAAGTTCAAACCATCTTTATTTAATTCTTTTCTTAATTCATCTGCTTTAGTATAATCTTTTGCTTTTCTAGCCCGGTTTCTTTCTTCTAATAACTCTTTTTGTTTTGTAGTTAGTTTCTTATCTTTGTAATATTCAAGTACTCCTAAGACTTTATCTACTTCTTTTAGGAAGTATAAGTCTTTCGATGCTCTTTCAACGTCATAAGTTGCAATATCGTTTTTTATTTCTTTTACTTTCTTGAATACAACAGCTATAGCTTCTGGAGTGTTCAAATCGTTTTCTAATTCTTTAGTGAAAGCCTCTAATTCTTTTGACTTATGCTTCTTTACTTTCTTGGAATAATTTAAAAGTAAGGCATAGGCTTCAATCATGCTTTTAACTGAATTCATTGCAGATTCTAGAGATTCCCATGTGAAGTTTAATCTAGTCTTGTAATGAGCAGAAATAAAGAAAAATCTTAATGCGTACGTTGGAATTTTTTTATCTTCAATGTCTCGTAATGTGTAAAAATTTTTCAAACTTTTAGCCATTTTTTGATCGTTTACTAGCAAGTGTTCAATGTGATACCAGTGTTTTACGAAGGGTTTTCCAGTTGCTGCTTCGCTTTGAGCTATTTCATTTTCATGATGTGGAAAAATTAAGTCCACTCCACCTGAATGTAGTTCAAAAGTATCCCCCAAATATTTTCTTGACATTGCACTACATTCAATATGCCATCCAGGTCTTCCTTTTCCTAATTCTGTTTCCCAGAACACTTTTCCGTCTGCCTTATTCCATGCTTTCCATAGTGCAAAGTCTGACGGATTTTCTTTATCGTATTCGTCTTTCAATTCAGTATTTGCTTTCAAGTTTTCTAGTTTTATTTTACTTAATTTTCCATAATTTTTGAATTTAGTTATTGAATAGTAAGTTGAACCATCTTTTTCGTAAGCATACCCCTTTTTCTTTAATTCTTCTATCTTTGACACCATGTCTTCTATGTGTTCTGTTGCCCTGCAAATTACTTCTGGAGTAAGAATGTTTAGTTTTTTTAAGTCTTGTAAAAATGCTTTTTCATAGAATCTAGTATATTCTTTCAGACTCTTTCCTTCTTTCTGAGAATCTCTAATAGTTTTATCATCAACATCCGTCAGATTCATGACTTGTTTTACTTTATATCCTTCAAACAAGAGAAATCTTTTCAATAAGTCCTGTAGAGTATATGTTCTCAAGTTTCCAATGTGCGCATAATTGTATACTGTCGGACCGCAAGTATAGTATCCTATTTCTTTTTCATTAGAAATTTCTTCTATTTTATTAGTCAAAGTATTGTATAGTTTGAGCATAAACATTATTCTTAGGTTGAAAGTCGTCTTTAATTCTTTGTTTAGTCTAAAAAGGTAGTATAGTGTTTTACGTTTACTTTTGCAGTATCTTCTCCTGGGGAATAAAAGAATAAACAGTAGTTGCTTGTAGTTTGACAAATTCCTGAATAGTGCGTAAGCGCATCATTTCTCAGACATCCTTGACTTTGTTCTATTTGTGAATAGTCGAAGGTTCCTTGGGTTTCAAAAGTGTTTATTCCTTGTTTAGTAATGTATAGAAAAGTTATTGGAGTAGTTGCAGTGAAATCTATAGTATTTAGTACTCTATCATTGGTTTGAGTTTGAAAACAGTAGTAAATTCCTTTTTTTGGTCCCAAATAAAATTCTTCATCAAGATTTTTCCCTTTTATTTGATCTAAAGTTGCTTGATCTGGAGTTGGAATCGTTACAAGAGTTTGCTCTTTGAATGGAAATGGTTTTACAGTGTTTCTAGTAGTTTTTACATCTACAATACTAGTGTTGTTTACGTTTCCCAAAATATTTTGTTGTGCAATTTTATTGGCATCAGTAGGAGTGTCTTTGGATACTACAGTAGTTTCTAAATAATATGTTTCATTAAAATTGAGTGACGCATTTGGAAATAATTTTATTCCTACTAATGCATGTCCCGGCATGAAAACTATTACTGGTTCTAATCCAATACTTTCTGCCATTGCACTTAGTAGCAGTGTTCCGTCAATACAGTTTGCGCTTTTTTTCAAAAGACTTTGACTTGGAGTGTTTATTTTTTGTGAATCATCTGCATTTCCAAATCTTATGGCGTCATTAACGTAAGATATCTGAGTAAGTTTAATTGCGTTGAACAATGCTTTTGCTTGTAATTTTATACTGTTAATGTTCCCTGAGAGATAACCGTCAAGTGTTCTGGTAGGCATAAATTCTTTGGCTTGTGCAGTCAACGCCTGTACTACTGGATCATCAGGATTTGAAAATCCGACTACTAATCGTTTTTCATCCTTGTTGTCAAACCATTTTATGATATTTGATTCTTTTACTGTAAATTCCAGGGTTGTTATTTCATTGTTATTTATGCTTATTTGAACATGTTTTTTGATTTCAGTATTCTGATCGTTTCCTAGAGGAAATTGGAGTTCAAAGGAATTTATGCCTTGTTTTAGTGGTTCATTAATTTTTACTATTTTGTCATCGCCGTTTAAACTTAGAATTGCATACGTGTCTTCACTTGAATTTACAGTGCATCTAATTATCGGTAAATTTTCATAGTACTGATTAAACGGATATATGTCTGTCTGAATATTTTCGCATGAAGACTTTAATATTAAGTCTGGTTTTTTATTACATTCAATTTTTTCTTTTATGATCTTTTGATTTATTATTGAAAGACAAACATTTGCTTCATTATAAAAATATTCGTAATTAGTTTGAGCCTGTAGACATTGATCATAATTTAGTTGCGAATAATTTTCATTTATAGGATTAACTGCTTTCAAACACGTTTGAACGTTTTTTAAGGTTGTACAATCTTGACTTGAATCATTACAATCCAATGACAATATTATGGATCCATTTTCAACTAATGGCGTTATAGCGCTTAAATTTACTATTGATTGTTTAATTGGAATTATTTTTGGAATTAAAATTGCGGTCAACACTACTGCAACACAAATTATTATTAAAATTAATCCGAACTTCAATCTTTTCACCTGAACGGTCTAGAGTTTCTTCTTAAGCCAGAACTATTTTTTTCAATTGTTCTTTTTATCATTTCAGCTTCTTTTAAGTTTATTTTAGCTTTCAAATCAACATCAATTAATGCGGCAGGATATGCGTAATTCTTAGAAATTCTACTAAGAAAGCTGACAGTAGAAGCGATTTCATTTGCTTTCTCAACTGCTTTTTTCTTGTCTTTACAGTAAAAATCTATTCGCAGAGGATAATCATTTTTAATACTTTTTAAGTAAAAAGAAAAAATATTGTTTTCAAAGCCTAATTCTTTTAATATTGGCGTATCCGTAGTTGAATATTCAAATACTCCGCTTCTTTCGTTTTCTTCAAGCAAATCGTTAAAAATTTTAACATCAGGCACATTTGATTTTTCATTTTTTTTTCTTGAAAACTTTCTTGATTTAGAGTCCTTATTGATTCCAATTGCTTTGCCAGAATAATTTAAATCCTTACATTTTTCAAGAACTTTCAAGTATTCAAAATGAAGTTCTGATTCTTTGCTTGGATGAGTTGAAGGATGCGGTATTACTGAACCATCAATGAAAATTAAATCTGATTCTTTTAAACTATTTACTGCTAGACTGTATTCTTCTTTTAGTCTGACTATTTCTTCACATTTGCTATTATCCTCGTAATCAAAAATTTGAATTGTTAACGGATTAATAATGCTTTTTGAAACTAATTTTTCATTGGAGTAATCAAACGTACTTGCAGCGCTTTTCACTCCTACAATTATTTTGCCGATTACTTCAATTTTAATGCTTCCAGAATCTATCGCAGTAACTTTTCCTTGAAACTGTTTAGGTTCAACTCGTGCTTTAATTGAATCTAAGAAATCTTCTGCATTTAATTCAACTGAAGTTTTCTTTTCAAACTTTTTTAGTTCTTGGATTACATTCTTAAAACTATTTAAGTCAATGTTCACGTTCTAAATTAGGTGTTTAATTAATAAAAAAAGGTTGTAAAAAATAAAATATTGAAAGGATTCCTCAAATTGAAGAATCCTTTCATTTAAACTTAACCGAATAGTGAAGCTAGTCCTGCTGCGGCTTCTTCTTCTTTCTTTTCTTCGCTCTTTTCGTCTTTAGCTTCTTCTTTCTTAGCTTCTCCTGCACTTGCTGCTGGAGCTGCTGCGACGACTGCGCTTTGTTTAATGGCTTCGTCAATGTTAACTCCATCTAATGCAGTTATCAAAGCTTTTACTTTGGTTTCATCAACTGAAACTCCTGCTGAAGTTAAAACTTTTTTGACGTTAGCATCGTTTATTTCTTGTTTGTTTTCGTGCAACAATAAAGCTGCGTAAATATATTCCATAATCTTTAACCTCGTTTTAAGCCGGTTTGGCTTTTTCTATTGCAGCTGCACCTCTTGCTGCCTTCTGTATCATTATAACAATACTTTCCTTGTTAAATATTGTCGCGTATACTGCCAAGTTGATTGCCCTCTGATGACCGTCAACTAGCATCTTCTTGTACTGTTCTTGATCTACGTCAAGAACTTCAGGAGCGTAAGTCATGGTTTCGTCTTTAACGAGTAATACTCTTAGACTAATTTCCATTGGTTCTATTCCAAGGATTGTTAGCACTTTTGCTACTTCTGGTTTTATTGGTTGTCCTTTGGTTGCAACCTTGCTATCTTTTCCAATAGTGATTTTTGGTCCTTGAATTCTAGCATCAATTTTTGCTGCTTTTAATTCTGATAATACTGGACCTGGAGGCAGGTTAGTTTCTCCGGCTGGTATGATAATGTCTTCTGGAGCAATATCTCCTGCTTTTGCAGCAGCCTTGCTTTTTGAAGCTTTAATTAAAGCGTATAATTTGAACGGATCTAAGTCTGTCAAAATGATTGCAACGCTTCCTTTGAAGTGTTCTGGAATTTGTTTTAAGTCAGTTCTTGATTCTAACGTCTTACTTAATAGCGTACTTCTAGTAATAATGAATTCGGCTTTGCCTCTGAGTTTCTTTCTGATTAAGTTTAATTGTCTTGAAGGCAAGTTTTGAAGCGAAGCTATTGCTACTACTTTGACTCCCTTAATCTTGTCTTGTAATTTTTTAACTAACTCTTGTTTTTGAGTTTTACTTAAAACCATTAAATCACTCTTACTGGTTTGCCCATAGTTGCTTTCAAATAAATGCTTTTAACATTTCCTTCAGGAATCTTCTTTTCGATTGATTCTATTACTGTTTGAACATTTTCAACTATTTTTTCTATTGGCATTTCTTCGTTACCGACAATACAATGTAATACGGGTAAATATTTTCCTTTACTTTTCAATTGAAATGCTCTCTTTGAAACTTCAATTAATACTTTCAAGTTAGCGTTTGGAGGAATTGGTCTTGGTAATTTTCCTCTTGCTCCTAGGAATTGTCCTAACGTTTTTCCGACTACTGCCATCATTGGAGGAGTAGCTAGGAAAAAGTATTGGTCTAATTCTTTTTGCTTTTTCTTGTCTGAAGCATATTGTGGTAAAGTGTTAGAGTCAATGACTAAATCAGCATTGGCGTTTTTAGCTTCTAAAGCAACAGCAGAGTCTGCGAACACGCAGATTTTAGTGGCTCTTGCTTGAGTTGGTAATGTAACGTCAATGACGGGTCTGTTTTCAGGCTTTTTGAAGTCAACGTCCTTAAAATTAACTATAAAATCTATGCTTTGCTTGAACTTCTTTTTGCCTTTGCTTTCTTCAAGTAATTTTTTTACTGATGCCTCTATTTGAGTCTTAGTAGTCAAAATAACAAACCTCTTTCCTCCTGACCTTCTGAAATCCAAAAAAGTTTTTGAAAGACAGCTCAGTAACTAACGGAAGTATACTAACTATAACGAAACGGTTTAAAAAACCTTTCGAAGGCTTTAACGAGCAAGTATAAGGTTTATTTGTTGAACGTTTATTTTGTTTTTTTAGTTAATTTGATATAACTGTTTCTTAAATCATTTACGATTTTGTTGTAAGCGGTAGTATTTACTCCTTTGATTATCTTCATTTTTTGCGTTTCAACAATTTGAATATAGTTTATTATAGTTGCATGTGAAACTTTTGAATTTTGCATTAAATATTCTAGATAATACAAGCTGAAGAGTCTTAACCAAATAGCTTTTTCGTTTGGATTTAATATTTTCAAAGCATCATTGATGCAAATCGTTCTACCTTTTGCAGTTGTTCTCATTCTACATTCATTAGCTTTTTCAGCAACTTCTTGACAGGCTTGAAATGCTGGTAAGTCTGTCTTATAGTATTTTTGGCATTCAATATACATTGGATAATTAGTTATCCAGTCTTGTGGTTTCAAGTTTGCTAGACAGACTGCTCTCTCATGTATGTTAGTTTGAGTGCATGAAACTTTTATAGAGTCCCAAGTTGGCATGGGTGTAGGTGTTGCTGTAGGTGTAATAGTAGGAATAGGCGTAACTGTTGGTGTAGGCGTGGTAGCATATCCGCCTCCTCCTCCGAAAGCAAAAGCTATTGCTGCAAGAATTGTTATCAGAAAAATTATTTTCATATCTTATATCATGCTTTCAGTAAATAATAAGTATAGACTTGCCGTACTAGTTTCTACGGTGGTTGTATGACTAAAATGAATCCAGTAGTACATTTTGAAATGCCTTATGGCGATAAGGATCGTCTAATTAATTTTTACACGAATGCCTTCGGTTGGCAAATGCACAAATTTGGAGAAGAAATGGGTAATTATGTTACTGCAAGTACGACTGAAACTGATGAAAATATGATGGTAAAAACGCCAGGCACAATTAATGGTGGTTTCTTCCCTAAGAAACCTGATTGGCCTGCACAATATCCTTCTGTAGTAATTGCTGTAGAAGATATTAAAGAGGCTATGAATAAGGTTACTGAAGCTGGTGGAAAAGTTCTTGGAGAGCCTATGGAAATTCCGGGAGTTGGACGTTATGTTTCATTCACTGATACTGAAGGCAACAGAGTTAGTATTTTGCAGGCAATTCGCAAATAGAATTACATTGCTCTTAATTTTTTAATTCTGTCTAATATTGGAGGATGAGTTGCAAAAATATTATCTAAAGCACTCTTAGTAGGGTCTACTGTAAACAAGTGTGAAACGCTTTCACTTATTTTCATTCCTTTATTGGTTTCATAAATTTTTTGCAATGCACTAGCCAATCCTTCAGGATACCTAGTTATTTTTGCTCCACTTGCATCTGCTAAGTATTCTCTATCTCTTGAAATGCTTGCTTGTACTATTCTTGAAATTATTGGAGCAATTATTGCTAAAACAAGTCCAATTACCATGAATATTGCATTTCCTTCCCCTTCTCTTCTATTATCTCGACCAGAGAAAAGCATTGCTCTGAAGAAAGTATATGATAAAATGTCTATGAGTCCAACGCTTATTGCTACTAGAGTAGAAAATCTAACGTCGTAATTGGTAATGTGTGACATTTCATGTGAAAGTACTCCTTCCAATTCTACTTTATTCATTTTTTTCAATAAAGCACTTGTAACTCCTACACATGATTTTTCTGGTGAAGTTCCGCAGGCAAATGCATTCAATTCATCTGTTTCTATTATTACTATTTTTGGCATTGGAATTCCTACTCCGATTGCTAGTGCGCCCACTAGGTTCTTTAAACGAACTTCATCAGGATTTTTTAAGTTTAATTCACGTCCACCTACTGCCATGATGCTAATGCTTATTGCTAGTGAGTAGGTTATCCAAATGTAAAGTAATGAAAAGAACACTCCGAAAATAGTCCATGCAAGATAATAGTCTGGAGAAAAAATTTGAGCAAAAACGTAAAACAATGCTATTATTATGAGCCACAGACTTGCCAGTAGTATTATTGATTTTCGTTTGTTTTTAGAAATTTCTGCTTCCCAACTAGTCCTTAGAGCTGGATCTGCAATAAATTCTTCAGACAAGTGAAATCACTTTAATAGTTCTTCAGCATTAATTCCCTTCTTTGCTTGATCATCTGCTTTAAAGTAAGCCCACTTGTTTGGATTAACTCCATACATGCTTGCAAACCATGCTCCTGGAACTACTGAAGCTGTTTCAGTGTATTCTTGTACCGTATAATCGTACTTTTGTCTTCCGTATTTGATTTTGTCTTCAATTCCTGAGAGTTCTTCCATTGCAACTCTCATGGTATTATCGCTTTTTAATTCAGGATATGATTCTGCTCTAGCGTAAAAGCCAGATATCATTGCTCCTAGTTTTTGATTTGCCGCGATTTTTTCTGGTACTGAGGTAGCTTTCATAGCGCTTTCTCTTGCTTTTGCTAGTCCGGTAAACAAATCAATTTCTTGTTTCATGACTCTTTTGGCCATTGTAATCAAATTTGGAATAGTATCTAATCTCTGTTGTAATAATGGATCGATTAAGTTCCAATCTGCTTGTGCTTGAATGTCTAGTCTTTTGAATTTGTTATAGTAGTAAATGAAAATAATTCCTACTAGTACTATAATTCCGACAATAATCCATAGAGTGATATCCATGAAAACCCACCTTTAGGTAATTAGGAAAAGGGTCTTTAAAAAAACAAGTTATACAGTTATCTTTTTATTCTACTGCAATTTTTAGTTCTTCTTTCTTTTTGTCTTCTTCAGTGTCGAATACTTCTTTTAATTCGGTTTTTCTGATTTCGACTTTCTTTATTGGAACGATTTTCTTTGAAATTCCATATAATTCGCTAGCGTTCTTTCCAGAAAAGCAATCCATTATGAATGCTCCCATGTCTTTTGAAGTAGTCATTTTCTTTAATTGTTCTACGATGATTTTTCTTAATTCCACTTTCTTTTTCTTTGATGAATTCATTTGTGTTACGATTACTGCTTTTACTCTGAAGTCTAATCCGTCTTTTGAAGTAGTATCAATGACGACTTCTAGGGCATCTCTGCCTCTTCTGATTAATTGTTTTATTCCTTCTCTTGCAACTTCATGTCCAATGAATTTAGTGTAAGCGTTTTTCCCTCTGATTTCAGTTATTCTTAGTTTCAAACTGATGTTTAAATGGTTTAAGTTTTTAGTAACTTCTTTTAATGGAACTGCGATTGTTCTGTTGATTAAGTTTTTATCTTCAATAACTGGAACGTCTCCTACTTTTGCTTCATTTAAGAATTTTGGTGCTATAATTGAGTACCATGTTTTTAGTTTCCAAGTGTCAACAGTTTTTTTCAATGCCATAATATAATCACTTTACTAATAATTCTGCGGTTTCTGAATCGTACTTCCATTTGTCAGGTAGTTTATTTCCTCTGTAATATCTGACTAGTCTCTTGATTTTTGATTCGATTAATAATAAGTTTCTGTTATTGTGTTTGTCTTTCTTGTTTTCTTTAGAATGTCTTCTTAATTTGACTGCCTTTTTGATTAAATCTAATAAATCTGAAGGGTATTTTCTTTCAACTCCTTCTTCTTTAAGTATTTGGCTTATTCTTTTTCCAACTGTTGCTTTAACGCTTGGAATATCGTGCTTTGTTTTGAGAACTAATCCAATTTGAGCTTCCGTCATTCCTTTGTTTGCTAGTTCTTTGATTAAGTCTATAATTTCTTTTTTCTTTACTGAACTAGTTTTGATTTCTTCTGGTTTCAAATGCTTCTTGGAACTAGATTTTCCTCTTTTTCTTGAATATAATTTTGCCATTTTAGTGCTTCTAACCTCTTAATACTTCAAAATCTCCTTCAGTTGCTTCAGAAGTAATTTTAGAAATTACGTCTAATTCTTGCTTTATTTTGTCATAATATTGCAAGTCTTCTTTAGGTAGTTTAATTTTGACTTTGATAATTTCATTTAAAGCCTTATTTTCTATGCTCTTTAGTTTTCTTACCTGTGAAATTATTCTATGCAATAAATTGCATAATACTATTGATTCAGTAATTTTAAAACCTGTCGATTTAGGCATTTCTTGCAAGTGTAAACTTTCATTGTTATTTGGATACATTGACTGATAAATTTCTTCAGTGACGTACGGAGCGAATACTGCAAATAATTTAACGAATCCTTCATGAATTGTTTTTAAAGTATATTGAGCTCCTCTCTTTGATTTCATGTTTTCCGAGTAAATCCTGTGTTTTACATCTTCTAAGTAATAGTCACAGAAGTCATTCCAGAAGAAAGAATGCAATTCTTTTATTGTTCCATAGAAGTCAAATTCATTCATTTTAGAATGATAATTACTGATTAATTCGTCATACTTGCTCAGCATTGCCTCATCAGTAAAAGTCAATTCTTTTTCATCAGTTTCTTTATAATCTTCAATATTCTGCTGCACAAATTTGCTTGCATTCCATAATTTGTTTAGAAAACTTTTACCAGAATCTACTTCTTTCCATGTGAATACTAAATCTTTTCCAGTTGAACCAGCAAGTGCAGCCCATTGCCTTAATGAATCTACTCCTGCTTTTGCAATTACTTCTTTTGCTTCAATGTAATTTCCTAATGACTTGCTCATTTTCTTTTTATCTTGGCCTAGAACCATTCCATTAACTGTTATCTCTTTGAAAGCCGGCTTTCCAGTTAACCTCAAGCATCTTAGAATCGTATAGAATGCCCATGTCCTGATAATGTCATTGCCTTGTGGTCTTAGACTTACTGGAAGCTCTTTTCTTCCACTATATTTTGCTACTATTAGTGGAGTGATGCTTGAATCAACCCATCCATCACAAACGCTTGTTTCTCCTTTGAATGTTTTACCATTTCTTTCAATTGTTTTTTCAGCTAAATCTATTGGTAATTCGTTTTCTTCTGGAGTAATTATTTCTCCATCGTCAGAAATGTAAAAAGGTAATGGGGTTCCAAAAATTCTTTGCCGTGAAATACACCAATCCCATTCTAATCCATTACACCAATCGTATAATAATTGCTTTGAATAGTCTGGAGTCCATTTCATTTGATCTGCAGTTTTCTTTATTTCTTCGGAATATTCTTTCGCTTTGATAAACCATTGAACGGAGTTAACGTATTCAATTGGATTTTTAGATCTCTCGTGAATTTTTACTACTTGTTTTATTTTATCTTGTTTTTCGATTAATTTTTTCTCGTTCAAAGAATCAATGACTTTTTGTTTGCATTCACTTAATTTTATTCCATTGAATAATGGATTGTTTATGACTTTACCGTATTTATCTATCGCATTGATTATTGGAAGTTTATGTCTCTGCTGCCATATTACGTCCTGCTTGTCTCCAAAAGTGCATAACATTACTGCTCCAGATCCGAATTCCTTATCGACATCAGCATCTTTGATTACAGGAACTTCTCTATCATATAAAGGAATTTTTATTTTAGTCAAATTAGTATAACGAGAATCTTGCGGGTGAACCATTATAGCAACGCAGGCATGCAGGTATTCCGGTCTAGTAGTTGCAATTATAATGTCTCCAAATTTAACATAATTCAAAGTAGTTTCTCTTTCAATATCTTCGCATTCCGCTTTTGTTACTGCACTTCCTAGTTCTGGACTCCATAATACTGGTAATTCTCCTCTGTAAACATCTCCCTGTTTGAACATTTGTATTAAAGTTTTTTGCACTTCTTTCTTGTATTCGTCTGACAAAGTATAATATTCATAATTCCAGTCAATAGAAAATCCCATTTGTTTCATTTGTGTTTTAATGGTTACAGTCATCTGTTCGTTCCATTCCAAACATTTTTCGTAGAATTCTTTTCTAGGGAGTCTACCGTATTTTTTTTCTACTTTAACTTCAGTTGGAAAACCGTGATTATCCCATCCTTGAGGAAATAATACGTCGTGACCAGTCATTCTCTTGTATCTGGCTATAAAATCAATATAGCACCAGTTCAAAGTGTTTCCAGTATGAAATTCTCCTGTTGGAAATGGTGGTGGAGTGTCAATATCGTAAATAGGTTTGTCTACTCCTTTATGAAAAGCATGAATTTTATTTTCTTCCCAGTATTTTGATTGCTTTTCTTCAATTTTATTTAATTCAAGTTTTTCAAGTTTCATGCTTAAATACCATTAATTCTTTAGAGAATTTTAAGGTTTAATAAAAAGAAAAAATGGAGAATTAGTTTACTTTCTTTACTTCTTGCTTTGGTGCTTCTTGTTTTTTGGCTTGTGCTGCTTCTGGTTTGACTTGTACTGGTGCTTCTTGCTTTTGAGTTGGTTTTTCTGATTTGTGTTTAGTGGTTTTTCCAGTCCATTTCAAGTTAGTAGCCTTTTTTTTCATTTGAAAGCTTCTTTCTGCCTTTCTGTTAGCAAAGTAGAGTGCACTACCGTCTTTCTTAAAGCATTTAATTCCTGTTCCTATTGGAATTTCTTTTCCTGAAAACGCGCATTTCATTTATTTTTCACTTTAATTTAATTGGTTTTGCTTCTCTTTCAGTGTCTAGTAAAACTATGATGTCTCCTTTCTTAACCGGGCCTTTAACGTTTCTTCGGATTACTCTTCCTTCATCTTTTCCACTCATGATTTTGATCATGACTTGGTGGATTTCTCCAAATACTCCGGTTCTTCCTATGACTTCAACTATTGTTCCAGGAAATCCTTCTCTTTGAATTGGGATTTCACTGATTTTCTTAGTATCCGGTTGATGTTCCTTAGTTTGTCTTTTTGGTTCTCCCATTGTTTACTTTCACTCTTTCTTGGCTTTTGGAGCTTTCTTTGGTTTTTCTGCTGCTTCAGCTTTTTCTTCGGCTTTGGCTGCAGCTTTTTCTTCTTTTGCGGCTGCACTGCTAGTTCCATTTAATTTTGCAACTACTTCTTTCAAAGAGTTTTCATTATTTCCGCATGAAACGATTGCAACACTAGTGGTTCCAACCTTAATTCCAGCATTTTTTCCCAAGTCTTTCTTGCTTGCAATGTATGCAATTGGAATTTTCTTTTCAGCACATAGTACTGGTAAGTGCATTACTATTTCTTCTGGATCAACGTCTTCTGCAACTACGACGAGTTTTGCTTCGCCTCTTTCGATTGCTTTAGTTGTTTCGTTAACTCCTTTTCTTAATCCGTTTGCGTTCAAAGCACTTGATACTAATTCAGGTAATTTTGCTTTAAC
>CABMDW010000036.1 GCA_902385045.1 uncultured archaeon
TAGTTAGGAATGTTAACTTCAAAATAGACTTGCCAAAAGTCTTTGTACCTGGAACGAACAACAACAATATAGCCACTGGAAACAGTAAAAGTAAAAATGGAATCAAAATATAACGAATGAACAAGGTTGCGTTAACGAATAGCATGAGGAAAATGTTTATCAGAAGAGTAAAGAAGCTTAGAATAAATCCTCCTACACCATTAGGGATTCTGAAAGCTTGATCTACTGTAACTTGACCTATCTGACTTACAAGAAAGTTATTCAACTCCAATAACAACTGGAAAAAGTAGAACGATAAACTAAGCAAGGCTAAAGCAATAATAAAATTACGTAAGTACTTTTTAGCCTTCAAACGAGATTCAACATCAACACTCCCAAAAATAAAATAACCTCCAATCAACAGCAAGAAAACAGTATACAATCCAGTTAAAATGCTCATGATTAAATTAAAAGGACCACAAAAAGAGCTAAGACTTGGAGTAACATAAATAAAATCAAAGGTCTTATTCATTAAATTCTGACTAGCTCCAGCCAAACCATTTTCAGTGCTATTCTTAAAAGAAGTAATCATTGAATTAGAAATGCTTTGAGGCAAATTTTGAACTGCACCCAAAACTCCATTAACTGCAGTAAGAACTCCAGGATCATTTACTTCCTGAGGACTAACAGAAGGAGTTGGAGTAGGATCTGCAAAAACTAGATTAAAGCAGAATGCAAGAAAAATTAATGCTAGAAGTAACCTACGCATTCAATTAAACACCACAATAGGTTCCTCCAGAAAGAAGGTTAACTAATAAAGGAACAATCCAAATAATAGACAAGCCAATGAAAACATACTTGATAATCTGCTTCGCATCTTCGCGTTTAACTAAATCATCACTGCTAATTAAAATAAAACCCGAATAACCGATTACAATGAGAGACAATACAGTAGCTAAACTCTTTATGCTTCCTGCCAATCCCACCAAATCAAAGCTTGCCATTCAAAAAAAATCAATTTAATTTTCAAAATCCGCATACGTCAGTACTTCCAGTTAAGAATTTTACTAACAACGGAGCCAACCAAATAATGATTAAACCAATAATTGCTCCAGCCAAAATATTTTTAGCGTTGGATCGGTCTAACATATCAGTAGAAGCAATCAATTGAAAACCAGCATAAGCAAGCATTATTATTGCAACAATGCTGCCTAAAGTTTTAATTAAAGAATAAATTTTACATAAAGGCTGATCATCAGTAATTGAAAGAACACTTGAACTAACGCTACTATTAGTTAGACTGTTATTAGTCAAACTATCATTAGTTAAATTAGTTCCATTCAAAACACTGTCAGCAATAACAAATCCTAAAAAAAATAAGAAAAGAAATAAAAATTTTTTATTCAAAACACGAATCACACTCTTATGAAAAGACTAGAATCATTAGAATTAAAACAATATAAAAAGGATTCCTAAAAATTTTGAAACATTATTTGCGTTTTTTCTCTGGATAATTCTTTAATTGTTCAGGAGCAACATCACGAGGATTTCCTAAACGACCACAAGAACGACATTTACAAATTTTTCCATAACCTTGACCTTGAAAATCTAAGTCACTGGAATTACAACTCATACAAATTTCAACCATAACCATCACTTCTGAATTAACTAGGATTGAAAGATAAATAAAACTATTTATTCTCTTTAGTTTCCAATAAAAAAACTAGTTTACTATTAAAGTTCCAACCATGTCCCTATGACCACTACCACAGACAGTATTGCATCTGAAAGGAAAAGTTCCTTTTTGAGAAGCAGTAAAAGTTCCCGAGCTAGTTTGGCCCGCATCAACTTTAAGATCAAAACCTACTCCCGGAATAGAAATTCCATGAGCAACGTCAGAACTAGTTAACTCAATAGTAACTACATCTCCTTGATTTACAGTAATAGTAGATGGATCAAAACCAAATTGAAATGCCCTGACTTTAATCGTCTTGGCAGTACCCGTAGAGGAAACAACTGGAGCAACTGAAGAACCCGGAGGTTGTGTTGCTTGAATAACATTTGATGGAACATTACTTTTTCCAGAAAATAATAGTACTCCAACAATTCCTAGGAGGACTATGATAGCGATTACAACAATAGGTTTTTTCATTGACATATAACACAACAATTAATTAAAAAACCATTTGCTTAAGTCAAATAGACAAAAGTTTAATTATTTTTCAACTTCTTGAACTCTGAATAAGAATAATATAAAATATACGCTAAAAATAGGAAACAAGCTATCAGTAACAAAATAAATGCGTAATTTCCTAAGAACAATCCAATTAAACAAATCAAACTTAAAATTTTAAAAAGAAAACCTCCTCGCTTATTAGTTTTATCCCAGACAACATCACTATGCAAGGCCCAAGGAGTTCTTACTCCAACAAAATAATTTCTCTTGCTATTTTCAACTAAAATCCCACAACAATAAAATAAAATCGCTATTGCAGGAATAAGGCAGTAAACAAAATTAATTGAATAACCTAAGTTAGCTAACAAGCTCAATAAATGAATGTAATAAAAGAACAAGAAAAGAACCAGAAAGAAGCCATTATAGTAAGATTCAAATTTCTTATAATTGCTTTTCAAAGGATCAAAGACTGGAAGTAAAAAGTATAATACAATGAAAATGAGTGAAATTAAGGGAAGCAAAAATGCACCTAAAAATTTGCTTGTGAAACCATTAGCATGAAAAGTTCCAGTAGAAAAATCAGTACTCCAATGTGAAACAAACTTATCAGGAAGAACTGGATACAAGTATAAGCTCGTTAAAAAAGATAACAAGACAACGGCTAGCAGAACAAAAACAAATTTTTTCATAATAGAATTGTAATTCACCACGCTTTTAAAAACACGTGATTACTAATTAAATTCAATATGTTAGTAGAACCTACAGACTTTAAGACAATAGTGCAACACTTGGATAAAGGAGGTTTGATAGCCTATCCTACCGACTCCAGCTATGCTTTGGGTTGTGATTCGACCAAAGGAAAAGCAGTCTTAAAAATTTATGATTTAAAGCAAAGACAAAGGCATATGCCTCTCTTAGTATTGTGCAGTGATGTTGAAATGGCTAAATCCTGGCTTGACTTAAATGAGCATGCTAAAATCTTAAGCGAACTAATGCCTGCTAAACTAAGCATTATAGTCAAAAATAAAAGATTAGCCTCAAATTTGAGTCCTGATGGAAATGTTGCTTATAGAGTTCCAACACTGGCTTATACTAGACAATTAATTAAGAAATACGGTAGGCCATTAGTAGGAACTTCAGCAAATATTTCAGGAAAAAAAAGCTTATTTGATTCAAAGGAAGTTGAAAAATTATTTCCACAGGTAATGGTCATAGACTTTGGAAAAATAAAAGAATCAAAACCATCTACAATCTACGATTCCTATGAAACTAAAATAGTCAGGCAAGGAGATTATGATTTGGAAAAAGAATTAATGAAAAAAGAAGAGAAAATTAATTCTAAAAAAAATAGTAAAAAGAAAAAATAAGTTCTAACAACTTCCAGTATTTGTTCCTTCAAAATAAGCATTACCATTATAGGCTCCAGAAATCTGACCATCTGGAACATCCAACTTGAATTTCCAATAAGTTACTGAATTAGCAACCAAACCATCAATTCCTGAAGTTAAAATATCAGTATAATTAGTAAAATTACCACGTAATTCAGTAGTATTCAAAGTGGCTTGATCTATGCTTACATTATAAGAAAAGTTTCCTGCAGCAATAGTATTCCCTCCGCTAGTCAAATTACTAGAATTAGTGCAAACACTAACAGTGCTAGTGCTATCTGGCGAAACAGTAATTGTAAATAAACTGTTATTCGTAGCATTATTTCCAATTGTATTAGGCGCTACACTTCCAAAATTAATTCCATTAGTAAAGTAATTTGCAAAAGTCAAAGCAACGTAATCCGAACTACTTTTGTTATAATAACCTACAGTAACATTGTAAAGTTCAGGACTGTAATTCGTATTATCAGTGCTAAAATTAAATAAATATTCAAAAAATTGATTTGAAGACAAATTAAAGCTTTGATTAGTAGTGTCATTAGGAATGTTAGTGAAATTAGGAGAACTGCAGGTCGAATCGTTACATGTTTCTACAGATAAATTCAAGTGAAGAATTCCTCTCTCATAAATATTCGTAATTTCGGTTCCAGTTAAACTTCTATTAAAAATAGATATCTCGTCGAGAGTATCATTAAAACTAGTATTGCTAATATCATTTAAACTACCAATTGTAATGTTAATAAAATTACTACTAAGCTTTCCGCTTGCAGGATGAACTTGTGTAAGAATTCCATCAACATACAAAGCCACATGAGTTCCATTATAAGTTCCAGCAAGCATATGCCAAGTATTATTTTTCAAATTAACGTTGTTAAAACTGTAGGCGCCAA
>CABMDW010000037.1 GCA_902385045.1 uncultured archaeon
AGCAACAATACAAAAATCAGTAGCCTTAAATGAAGTAGTAGGCACTCCCAAGTCATTAACTACTCTGTCCCAAATTGAAAAAGCACTCTCTCCGTGAATAGTACCCATAACGACGTTACCAACCGCTCCAACTCTCATAGCTTCATACAAAGCCTTAGCTTCAGTTGATCTAACTTCTCCAACAATCAAAACTGAATCTCCAAGTCTTAATGCGGTTCTCAAAGCATCTTCAGCAGAAACTTCTGATTCAGAAACAGCACCTAATGGAGGACGTGTTTTCATTCTTTCAATACTGAAACCGAATTTTTTCAATTGTGGTACCGGAATTTCTTGCGTGTCTTCCTGGACAAGGATTCTTAGGTTCTGTGGAATTTCTTGCATTAAACTTTGAATAAGAGATGTCTTTCCGGATCCTCTTGAACCCACTATTAAACTTGATGCCTGAGCATCAATTAGTGTAGAGAGTAATCCTGCAGTGAATTTATCTAACATTTTGTTGTCTAAAAACTGGCAAAGGGTCCATGGAGTTTCTTTGTGCAATCTGAATGCAAATGCAATTCCATCCAGGGCTAGTGGCTTTCCTATTATTGCTACTCTTGTCTGCAAGTCAGGCAAATCATAATCTAAAATCGGGTGTGCTTCATCAAATGCTCTTCCAGACAGAGCTCTTATTTTTGAAACTATGCTTCTTGCTTCTTCTTCAGAATACAATATGTTTGTTTGACATTGACCATATTCTGAATGGACGATATAAATTGGTTTTTCTCCTAGCGGAGAATCAATGTAAATATCTGTGAGTTTTCTATCACTTAATAAAATTTCTAAAATTCCATACCCGATAGTATATCTTGATACGATTCTTGCTAGTTCTTCTTTTTCACTGAGAGTCAATTTAATATTATTTTTTGATGCCAAATCTGCTATTGTTGACAAGTATATTTTATTAAAATATTTTCTAGCTTGAGCTGCATCCATGAATCCTACTGTTGAAGGTCTTTGATCTGCAACTATTTGCTTTGTTTTTTCGAGCAAGAAATAGTGTTCGGGAGATAAAGTAAATTCAGGAATGTTAATGAAATATTGCAATTCAATTTTTTCCGGATGCTTGTAAATGTAAACGTCAGCTCCATAAATACTATATTGATCTACTAGAGTCATTCTTGAAGTGTCTGAAACTAATCTTGAACCTATGAAAGCAGGTTTTATTCCTGAGTCAAAAACCCAGCCATAAATATTTCTAGTAAGATCCTTTTCAGGTAATTGTGAATTCGTAGCATCAAGAATTTTAATTAAATTTAATTGTTCAAAAGAATTAATTACATAGTTAAGAGTTTCGCTGAAAACTTTATAATCAGCATCATTTGCATTTGAAGTTTTTCCTTCTAATTCACGTAAACTCTTCGAACGTCTGTAAGCCAAATAAGGATCAGTAGGAATTAAAGCCATGATACTTGTAATCTGAGCCATTCTCTTGGAAATTTTATTAAGGTGATCTGAACCACCTAATTTAGATGGAACCCAAATTCCTTCATTTTCAAAAGCCTGAATTAAATTGGCCACTTCAATCAAAAGTTTAGTCTTATCTACATCATAAATATGATCATAATATTCTGACAAGACAATTTCATCAGCATCAAAATCACGTAATTTTTCAATCACTAATCTCATTACTTCAGGATAACGCGCTACGTCAGGAATCAAATTAGATCCTTTAAAATTAATGAATAATCTTCGTTTATCTCCTTCAGTCTTAATACTGGTTTCGTACATTAAACTAAGAACTGAAAAAAAGAATAAAAAGCCTCTTGTTAGCTCTTCAAAACAATTAAAACTAGTGAAACCGAAGTAATAATTGTGAAAAGAAAATTAAGAACCCGCATCGGATTAGCTGCAGCAGGATTAGGAGTAATTGCGGGAGTAGGAATCGGATTAAACGAACATGCGAAAACTCTTAAAGAAAATGAACAAATAGAACGTGTAGTTAATGACGAAAAAGAAAGATTACATGAATTTCTAGATGAAAATAAAATTTCCGAGGAAGATGCTTTTGAAGCAATGAGCAAAACTCCAGAAGAATTACAGAAGTTAAAAAAACAACAAGAAGAAGAAGCTCAAAAATATTATAATAAACTCTCTCAAGAAGTAAGGAAAAAACTGGAAAATAAAATAATTTCACCATTTGAAATGTTGAATAATCCAGATCTATCAGATTCAAATGTCATAAACTTTCGTAAGAGATTAGTTAATGTTTCTGAAGCAGAAAGAATAAAAAATTTACTAGACATTCAAGAGAAAATCAAAGATGAAGATTTAAATCAGTTATTTGAACATTCTGAAAGACTAGATACTCCGGCAAAAGAAGACTTAAATTCAATAACTCAAAAATGGAAGTTAACAGTTCCAGCAATTATTGATACTTTAAACAAGTATACTCCTGAAAACGTTCAAGGCTTACAACAAAAATCCGGCGTATTAACTGATTTACAAAAAAGAGGAGTACTTCGAGAATGGCACAAACGACAATTTCACAATATAGATAGAAATTGGGCTAAAAAACTAATTATTAAAAAATTAGGTAAAAAAGGATTGTATAAAATTTGAAACCAAAAATAATTGAAATTAAAAAATTATTTGAAGAAAGTGAAGAAATACCTCCAGGATTTCCTAAAAGTAAATACAAAATAAGTTACGTTCATAAAGCAAAAAATTAAATTTTATTCTTCTTCCAATAATCAGCTGCATCCAAATTCAAAGGATCATCTGGATTAGGATTAACTAATAATTGGTCTAAAGCCAAATAAAGGGAATGTAAACTGTTAGCAGTCGTCCATTTTTTCATTACAGCAGTGCAAACAAAACCAGTAACCGGATGAATGTTAGGATGAAAAATTGGTTTCAAAGCCTTTACTGAAATGCTACCCGGATAAGGATAATCTCTAGTTAAAATAACTTGAAAAACCATTCTATCTGCATTTTTAACAGAAGTATCTCCAGAATACATTAAAATTTTCTTATCAAAAACAAATTCTAGACTCAAATCTCCATTTCGAATGACTTTGTCACCGTAATCTTTAGACTCAAGAATGTCATTTTCAACGCGAGTCCTCCATATTTTTTCAGGCAAACTAGGAATAGAAACCACCAGTAGGATCGGGAATTAAAAGCAATTTAGAACCCTCATGAAAACCACAGTCACTACAGGTCAAAGAACCGCTTAAAATTCGATTAGAATCATCAGTTAACACGTATTTTTGACTCAAATGCAACGTTTCAACTAGGGTTTCCATAATAGAATTAACCGAATTAGAATCAGTAACTGCTAAGGTAACTTCCTTACTAGAACTGCTTACTATAACAGTAATATTGAATTCAGAACCCATCAATACAAATGAATGAATAACAATATTTTAAGGTTTATGTTTTAGACTTTCGTAGTTTAGTTTTTATTTGAAATCTCCTTAAAGAAATAGAATAGTAAAATAACGTGAACCAAATGCCCCGCGTAGTAAAAGTTAGAAAACTCAGTTCCCTTGGAGCTGATGAAGAAAGATTTGCAGCAGATTGCTTTCAAGACATATTCAAAGTAACAGTAGATGAAAATTATATAAAGAAAAAACCCGGATTTTTTGATAGATTATTAGGAAGAAAATGAAACAACTAATTAAAAATAAATTATTTCTTTCTGAGTTCAACGAATATTAAAAGTCCCAAAATTACGGCAACAATTAATATCCAAACAAAAATTCCGCTAGATTGTGAAGGAAGTTCTGTAGTCGGAGTAACAGTTGCAACAACAGAACCAGTAGCAGGACTAACTAAAAACGTACTTGCTTCTAACTGTTTGATAACATCATTAGTAAGAATTTTCCTAACTGTTAAAGTAACATTAAACAAGTCTCCTTTAGATAATACGGTTTTTGTAGAAAAATTAGCTACAATGCTTCCACAAGTTACTGAATCAGGTTTAGTACTAAACGAGATCAAACCTGCATTGTAATCCGCACAAGACAAACCAGTAAACTCAACAGTCATAACATCAGTAATGTTTACATCTTGTTGCAAAACATGCTGATAATTAATAAGAGTATCATTTTCTGTAAAGTTCACGCTAATGCTTGTACTATTGTCAAATGGCGTTAAAACAGGAATGATTGTAGGAGTGACATTAACAGTAACACTAGGAGTAGGAGTTATTGTAGCATTAGGAACAATAGAAGGAGTTGGAGTTGCAGTAGCATTAATGAAAATAACTGTTGGATTAACGCAAGCAAGAGTATCAAATGTAAAAACTCCTGAAATAAGACAGTTTCCAGAAACAGTGCAATCAGTAAAATTATAGTAATAAGTGGTTCCACAATCTAAAGACGATATATGCGCATAATGAGAAGTAGAAGTTATTGAATCACTAGTAGTTAAAGAAAATGAATCTGGATTTGTTCCATAAAACATTACACTAGTAGTTGGAACATTAGTAGACCAGACTAAACTGACATTATAAAAATCAGTAGAAACATTTTGACTTCCTAAAATAGGATAAGAACCCGAAATAGTAACATTACGTGAAGGAGCTGTAGCACTATTTCCAGCTAAATCAGTTACTACTACCCAAAAACTATAATTTCCATCTGCAATACCTGTAAAATTATAAGTTGAGTTAGTACTGCTGCCAGAACTTACAACACTTCCATTTTGAGATAAAATATAATTGATATTACCAATATTACTTTCAACCAAGCTTAAATTAATAAAAAGGGAACTCAAAGGAGAAAGAGTTCCAGAACTAAGAGTAGGTGAAATATATGAGACTACAGGAGTAGTAGTATCAATAACTACGATTCTAGACTCTGAAAAAGAAACCGTAGAGTTATCTTCAAAAATGACGTTAAAAGTATAATTTTGATCAGATAATCCAGTAAAATTATAACTTGAACTCGTAGTATTAACTGAAGAAATCAACCCATTAGAATTGTATAAATTATAAGTAAAATTAAGAACCCCACTTAAATTTTCACTGCCAGTAGTTGTAACATTCACAAAAATGAAAGTAGAATTAGTATACGTGTCATTAGAAGGAGTAGGGGAAACAAAACTAATTGCAGAAGCAAAAGTAAATACTAAAATTAAAAGTAGAAAAAACTTATTAAAAAAACTAAAAACCATGAGTATCACTTAAGAAGTAATGTAAAAAGAACTCTAAAAGAACTTAAAAATATTACTACAAGTAGAAAAAAAAGAAAAAAAGGAGAAGAAATTATTTCTTCTTCCTGAATACTACGAATCCAATGATTCCTAAAACAATTACTATTATGATAATCCAAGTAACTGTACTGCTGCTTGAAGGAGCAGAAGCTTGTTCAGCTACAGGAGTCATTGAAGGAGTAGCTGCAGTCAAAGTTAACTTACTTCCTTCTAATTGAGTAATAGCAGTAGAGTTAAGTGCTTTCTTAACAGTAACATCAACTTTGAACACTTGACCTTTAGTCATTGCAGTTTGAGCGATAAAGTTTGCTATTACGCTTCCACAAGTTACTGAATCAGGTTTAGTACTAAACGAGATCAAACCTGCATTGTAATCCGCACAAGACAAACCAGTAAACTCAACACCAATTGTATCTCCAGCATTTACATCCTGTTGTAAAGTGTATTGATAGTTGATTGTAGTAGTACTTCCACTGACTTTTGCAGTAATTTTAGAGTTAGTGTCAGTTGGTTTCAACGTGCTAGTAGAACCACTTGTACCACTGCTGCTAGATCCAGTACCACTTGTACTAGTTGGGGTTGTTGTAGGAGTAGTGCTAGCAGTTACTGTAGGCGTAGGAGTAGCAGTTGAAGTTGTACTTCCAGAACTACCGCTAGAACCAGTAATTAGAACACCTCCACCGCATGGACTAGTAGCTTCAGTATAAGTACCGCTAACTACGCATGATCCTGCTTGGTTGCAATCATTAATTGCATAATAATAGGTTGTTCCGCATTGTAAAGATGGTAAAACTAAGTCATGAGTAACTCCTAGAGTACCAGTAGTAATGGTACCTAAAGTTAAGGAACTTGAACTAGTACCATAAGAAATACTTGAAGTAGTATTTTGAGTGTTAGTCCAAGTTACATCAATGCTAGTTTGAGTAGGAGTTGGAGTTTGAGTTGAAACTACAGGAAGTGTGTGTAAAACAGTTACATTGTAAGTTCCAGTACTATTAGTATTTCCAGCCAAATCATAGATAGTGGCATTGAACGTGTAATTCGTGTCAGACAATCCAGTAAAGTTAATGCTGGTTGTAGTACGATTAGTTGCATTAACTAATCCAGTAGAATTATAGATTGCAAAAGTGACATTAGCAAAGTTAATGTCAGTTGCAGTCAAGTTTATGAAAATATTACTAAGGTTAGTGAACGAATTATTCGTGTTAGTAGTATTCAAGAATGATATTAATGGAATAGTTCTGTCAATTACAACAGTTCTAGTTTCACTGGAATTACTGTTTCCAGCCAAATCATATGCCGTATCATTGAAAGTGTAATTTCCATCTGCCAAACTAGTGAAATTCAAAGAAGTACTAACAGTATTAGTAAGGTTAAGCAAACCAGTTGCATTATACAATCCATAAGTAACGTTAGCAAAGTTAATGTCAGTTACAGTCAAGTTAATCAAAAACCAATTGGAGTTAGTATAAGAATTGTTGGCAGGCGTTGGGCTTACAGAAGTACGTGCAGGTTTAGTAGTATCGACAATAAAAGTCATGGATTTAGTCGAGTTAGTGTTACTAGCTAAATCAGTAGCAGTAGAATTAATAGTATAATTAGCATCAGCTAAACCAACATAACTAATAATATAAGCAGTTCCAGAACTAGCAGAATACGTTGTAGAATTAACTAAGCCAGTAGCATTGTACAAATTAATACTAACATTAGCTAGATTAAGATCAGAAGCAGTCACGTTAGCAGTAACATTAGAGCTGTTAACATAAGTGTTATTGACAAAAGCAATACCAAGTACAGTACCATAAGAAATTAAAGGATTAGTAGTATCAACTACTGCCACTCTAGTTACAGTAGAGTTGCTTGCAGTAGCATTATAGAACGTTGCGTTATAGGAATAATTTCCATCCGCCAAACCGGTAAAGTTAATGAATAAACTAGTACCATTGCTGTTGTTTTTCAAAGTACCGTTAGAATAGTATAACTGGAAGGTTACGTTTGTTAAAGCGCTGACGTTTTCGTTGGCAGTAGGAGTAGTATTTACATAAAGCCAGTTTACATTAGTATAAGAATTATTTGCGAGAGTTGGAGCAACAAAATTTAATGCAGAAGCAAAACCAATTAGTCCTGCAAAAAGAAGAACAGCCAAGATTAACTTGCTGTAGATATTGTCAATAAAACTCATGTTACAACCTCATCTAAATATATATTACAAAAATATAACGAAGATAGAACTGAAAGTTTCTTTATAAACATTTCTGTTTAAATCAAGGCAATGGAACGTCTACAATTTCATTGGTATAAAGAATTTCCTTTTGATTAGAATCAGTCGAATAACAGTAAACAGTTAATACTCCACTAGTTTTACAAGCGCTTCGTCCATTGAAAACGCTTAACAATAATGAATTCAATTCATCACGAGAATAAGCTATTCCACATAACCTATCAACATATACATCAAATTTATAGCATTTGCTAGTTTCATTAGCGGATTTTTGAATATAGTCAGTTGAAACAGTATTAGAAGTAGGAGAAGTAGTTTGAGTATTAGACAATAATGAAATTGAAAATAAAATAAAAGCTAACCCAAAAAAAACAATTCCGTAAAAAGCATATTTATGCATCAAATCAACAATTAAAAGTTTACAGCAAAATCCAAGTTTGCCTACAAAAATAATTATGCTTAATGCATTTAAATAAGATTAGTAGGACTCATTTTAGTTTTGCTAAAACTTCATAGAAAGTAGTATCTCCATCTTCTCCTACTTTATACGAGCCTACTATCGTCAAATTATTTCTTTTCTTTAAAAGAGTATTTTCAGCGTAATCTTGCCATGAAAAACCTGGTTCCTTGAATTTTCTTGATTTACCTGGTTTTCTTCCTTGATCAGGTTTTGGTCTGGCTCTCATTCCTTTTCTGACAGTCAACCTATAAACAACATATGATTTTGATTGTTTGAATCCTAACGTTTTAGCTCTAACCGGATTAGTAGGCTTATCTAGTTTTACAATTTTAGCGTCTTTCTTTCTATAAGAAATAATTCTATTTTTGTATTCAAGCGTTCTTGTTTTCATGGCTTTCATGAAACTTTTTCTAATATATTTTCTAGCACCCACAATTATAACCTCTGTAAAAATCAAATTCAACAAGCTAAGTACTTGTAGAATAATATTGTGTCTCGAAGCGATATATTAACATTGTTGTTTTTCCTTCTTAAACTAGTTTAAGTTAATAGAGAGGATTGTGAGTTAATTCGCTTAAATTCTTGTATCCTTTTTCTTTCAATAAAGCCACTAAACCTTGATTAATGTTTGAAATTAATCCAGGACCTTCATAAATCATTCCTGTAATCAATTGAACTAAACTAGCTCCATTTTCTAGCCTTTCAAACGCATCATAAGGCGAAAATATTCCTCCAACACTAATTAATGGTAAATCTTCTGGAACTAATTTTTTAACTTTCTTTAAAGTATCAAGAGATTTTAGTGAAATAGGTTTTCCAGAATGGCCTCCTTTGAAATTATCTAATTCGTTTTTATCAGTAGTCAAACCAGTTCTATCTTTTGATAAATTAGTAGTGATAAAACCATCAACTTGAAAATTCAAACTCAATTCAACTAATTCTTTTAAATGATTGTCATTTAAGTCTGGTGAAATTTTAATGAACACTGGTTTTTTCTTGTCAATTTTTCTCAACTCTTTCATTAACATTTCAAATTGAGTTGGATCTGTAAACTTTAAGCCACTGAAAGCATTCGGACAACTAATATTTATTGTAACATAATTTGCACTTGAATTCATTGCCTCATAATAAGAGTAAGCCCAATCTTTCAAAGCCATGTCATCAGTAACTTCAATTGAATTAGTTCTCGCTATGCTTAATCCGACTGGAATTTTTTTCTTGTAAGATTCAAGTCTTCTTACAATCACATCTATTCCATCATTCTTCAAGCCTTTGTAAACGATTATAGATTTATCCTTGGGTAGACGATGTAAAGTCGGTCCTTCATTTCCCTTGCAAGGTCTAGCAGTAACACTACCCACTTCAACAAAACCAAAGCCAACTGAAGGAAGTATTTGTACTAGTTTAGCATTATAATCAAATCCTGCACTTAGTCCTACTGGATTCCTAAATTTAATTCCAAGAATTTCCTGATGTAACAAAGAATTCTCATAATCCCATAACAAACCGGTCAAACTCCTCGTAAAACTAGTTTTTCCAAGAAGATGTCCAACAGTAGTAAAACGATTATGAACCGTTTCTGGATTCATTTTAAACAATGCTTTACGCAACAACTTATACATTAGATCAAATTACCTTTTGAAAAACAATAGTAATTAATTTTAGAAAAACCAACTTAATTAATATGAACATTAATTTAATTGAAAATGGAGTTTCAAAACAACTAGCTTATTCGATAGGGGACTCCGTAAAAAGTTTATTGGAAAAAAATAAGATTAATAGTGAAACTTGCATTGTAAGCGTTAATGGAAATTTAGTTCATCCTACTTATACTATTAATGAAAATGACAAGGTAGAAGTAATAAAAATTATTTACGGAGGTTAATCCATTTCTCGTAATTTTTTATACAAATTAGATTCTTCACTCGACAAATTCTTTTGCTTTAATTTTAAGTAAACTAGTAAATCTCCTTTATTTCTTCCTCTCTTTAAACCCATTCCTTCGAGTTTAACCGGTTCATCTAAATCGTGCTGTGAATCCAATTTAAAATACACTGTCTCTTGATTCAAATGCTTCAAATCAAATTCTCCTCCTAAAACCCAATCTGGAATGTTTAAAGTGAAAAAAGTTACTAAATCAATTCCTTGAACTTTAAATCGGTCATGCTTTTTCAAGCGTACTTCAACAAGATCATGACTAGGTAGAATGAATGTTGTTCCATCTTCAACCCCTTGAGGAATTTTTACTTCAAAAGTCTGATTTGAAGAAGTTTTTCCCGCTCCACGGCAAACATTACATTTTTCAATTCCAATTTCTCCAACTCCATTACATTCATTACATGTTGAAACGCTTTGGAAATGCATTCCTAAAACTCTTTTTTCAATCAAGATTCTTCCCGAACCATGACATTTAGAACAGGTTTTGCTTTTCAAAAAACCTTTTCCATGACAGTGCTTACAAGAATTTATTACGTTAACTTCAAGATTTTTAGTAACCCCGCTAAAACATTCTTCTAAAGTAATTCCAATTAAGTAAATTTTTTGTTGTGATTCAGTTTGTTCAAAATTTTGCCCGAAGAAATCTCTGAATAAATCTTGAACATTAAAACCTAAGTCTTCAAAATTAGTGGTGTTGAAACCTGCACCATTAGAAAAATTAAAGTCATTGTTTTGATCAAATCCGCCTGAATCATATTTTTGCTTCTTTTGAGAATCACTTAAAATGCTGTAATCTTCAGTTGCTTCCTTGAATTTTTCATGGGCTTCCTTGGATTTGTTTCTATCAGGATGACATTCCAAAACAATCTTCCTATAAGCTTTCTTAATGTCCTCGTCACTAGCGTTACGGGACAAGCCTAGTATAGAATAATAATCTTTAGCCATAGGAATAAGAATAACGCACGCGGAAGTAAAAAAAGGTTTCTAAATTACTTATGGGAAAGTAAATTAAAACGCAAATTATAAGTTAGACTAATATCATAACCTGACTTCGTCAAAACATTGCCAGCATCATTTGAATCAGCAGCTGGCCTCCAATCTGCTTGAATGCCTAAAGCGTTTTGACCACTATTAAAGAACACGCTGAGACCCAGTTTAGAAGCTAAATAATTAGCAGATTTACTTGGGACT
>CABMDW010000038.1 GCA_902385045.1 uncultured archaeon
CTTCTTTTGCTTCTTTTAGTTGAAAAATCACATAAATTGATGCTCTGCTTGTAGAAAAATCACGTTTTTAATCATTAGTTCTACTGTTTTTTAGCTTCTTTTGCTTCTTTTAGTTGAAAAATCACATAAATTGATGCTCTGCTTGTAGAAAAATCACGTTTTTTATTGTATCTTACACGTATTTAAAGCATAACTAACACATTTAATCTGCTACAACTCGTGTTTTAAAAACGTGTTTTTCCAATTGAACATATAAGCCTCTACGCGAAGCCCCACTAAACCACTAAATCAACAGTCAATCAGTAGTTAATCTAACTTGTTAATCAGTAGTTAATCTAACTTGTTAATCAACAGTCAATCAGTAGTTAATCTAACTTGTTAATCAACAGTAAATTTGAATAGTCAAATGCTTAATCATATAAACTAATGGCTTCATATCAGATATTCCATTTGGCTGACATTCACTTTAAAGATACTCGTAGGCAGGAATACTCTGAAATCCTATCTAAACTTTATCTAAGTATTAAACAACATCAAAAATTAGATAAGGAACATACCTTAATCTGTATTCTTGGTGATATATTTGATACACAAACACGAGCAAGTGGTTATAATATCCAAGATGTATCTAACATGTTTGTTGAACTATCTAAGTTTGGTTCAGTTATTATCATTCCGGGTAATCATGATTTTAGTGTCCGTAATGTTGAACGATATCTAGATTTAATCACACCCATAATTGACATTCTTAAACTGACACATCCTAACATCTATTATTACAGTGAGAGTGGGATGAATAGGTTTAATCCAAACATTACCTTTACTATTCTTTCACCTAAGGATACATTCAAGGACAACATAGAGCCATATATACCTTGTGATAATTTCCACATTTGTCTTCTACATGATGAAATAAAAGCACCAAACTTTCATTTATCCGAACCTCATATTCCGATTGAAAAAATTAAAGGATATGATTTGGTTTTATGTGGCCACATTCACAAACGTGTATTTCTTAGTGAGAAAATTGCTTACTCTGGTTCTCTAATACAGCAAGACTTAGGAGAAGACCCGACCGAACATGGTTATATCATATGGAACATTGATACCAGAATGAAACAAGTTAGTTATGAACTGATTAATATACCAAATGATTATGGTTATCTAAAACTTAGTATGAAAGATAACCAACTACTAACTAGAAATGTATTTAAACGATTACATAAATTTACTGTGTCATTTGAAAACTGTTCTCCAGAAGAAGTTAATGAAGTTATTCGAACATACAATAAAATTAGTGAGATAAAAACTAAACCAATCCCAGAAATAACTATGACTAGAATTTCAGAGCAACCACGAACTATTAGCTTTGAGGAATTAGTTTTATCAAAGATTAAAGATACTAGTAGCTCAGAAAAGGTTTTGAAACTACATAATGAATTTAGAAGAGAAGTTATCACTGAAACAAATCATGGATTATGGACACCAACTAAACTAGAACTATCTGGGTTTCTGTATCATAAGGATGAGAAAGTAATTAATTTTCAGAACATGCTAGGAAAGATTGGAGGTATTATTGGTAAAAATCACACAGGAAAAACAACTATACTTAACGCATTGATGCTAGTAGCTTATTCAAACATGAATGGAATTAACAAGAAAGATATAATCAATCACGATTCAAATGAATCCAGAATTAAGTTAGAGTTTGAGTGTGATGGTAAGAAAGGAATGATTGAAAGGAAGGACAGGAATAGTAAAAAGAGTAATGTTAGTTTTGTATTTGATGATAAAAATTTAGGGAACAAGATTAAAGATACTTACTCTGAGATTGGAAGTTATCTAGGGTCATATGAGATGGCTAGTAATATGAATTTTATAGTTCAAGGAAGTTATCAATTGGTAGCTACCATGAGCCAGTTAGACTTAAAGAGATTTCTTATCTCACTGTTTAATCTAGAAGAATTTCAAATGATTTTAAAACGAGCCAAGTCAGAAGCACTAGATATTCAGAAAGAGATTAAGGGATATAAAACAGGAATTCAGTGTGAAAATGATATGACACTTAAAGAATTTAGACATGAAACAAAGAAAGACATTAAGAGAAACAGAAAGTTGGTTGAAAAGTATGAGAATGTGGTTAGAGATATGAAAGAAAAGTTAGAAATGATTAAATTTAAGGATGGTATAAGTGTTAGTGAGACTAAGATTGATGAATTATTTGAAACATTAAGAGATTTGTATGAAAAATATCCACACTGCTTAGACAACTTACACTTAGGACGAGACAAACTGTTAAAAATAAATGAGTTTTACTCTAAGAATCAGAGTGAGATAGATAAAATTACTGAAACTTTACCTGAACTTAGAGAAAAATATGAACAAACAATCAAACAAATCAAGAAATTAACACCAATTAGTCTAGACGAGTATAAAAGATGTGTAAGATTTGTTGAAAATTATGGTAAGATGGATGAAAGTAAGGTTAGACATGTAGTTAGACCAGAAAAATTGTATGATAGCCCGAGAGAAAGTGAGATAAGTGATTGGAAATTTGACAAAAACGAGTTTAACTATGATGAAAAGTTAGAAAAACGATTACTAAATGAGCTTGAAGAATATAAAAATGAGTATAGGTTGATTGAAAATGATGCTTTACCTGATGACAACTGGAATAATGAGATGATTTCTAGACTGAGAATGATTAGTGAGAGACTTAGAGAGCTAGGAACAAGACAAAAAATGAATGTATCTGAGCAACAATACAAAGAAAGTTTGAGGTTTATTGATGAGACGAATGTAATTGATGTTAGTAGAGACAAGTATAAGTTTAGTAGGGACACTAAGTTTAGTTTAAATGAGTTTAAAAGTGAGAGATGTAGAGAGATTGATGATGTTAGAGGATTAGTTTGTGAGAAATTTGGAGAGTATGAAGGTGAGATTGAACTACATGATGTTAAGTATGACAGAAACAAGGAACGAATTTTAGTTGGACAGATTAGAACTGGAGTAGAATCAGAGGAGACACTAGAGAAGATGAGAGTGATTGATAGAAAGATACCTGATGTTATGTTTGAAAAAGAATGTGGGTTATACTTTGACATTAAACAGATATGTGAAGAGATTAAAAATCTGGGTATAATTGAAAAGTATGATGAAGTTAAACAGGATGAATATGAAAGAGCAAGAAAGTTTTTGAAAGAGACTAGTGGAATTGATGTGAGTAAGGACAAGTTCAAATTTGGAGACAAGATAGAGTTTAGACTAGATGAGTTTATAAGTGAGAGATGTAGAGAGATGAGAGATGATGAACAGTGGATGAAATGTTGGAATGGATGTTGGATTGATGGTATGAATGATGATGAGACCGAAGGTTGGTCTGAAGATTGGTCTGAAGTTGATTTGAGAGTTGGTAAGATTGTTGATAGAAAAATACCTGAGGTTATATGTGAAGACAAAAGAGAATTAGTTGAGAGGATTAGAGAACACTTGAATGATGTTGATGCTGAGGATGTTAGAGCAAAGGTTAGAATGAAGAAGATGCTTGGTGATGTCAAGTTTAATAAAGACTGTCCTACATGTAAGATGATTAGAAAATTGTTGAAGGTTGAAGAGAATGATGACTTGGTTGATGTTCAGAAGTTGATTGAGGAGTATAACTCACATGTTGATAAGAAAGTTAGAGGATATCTCAGGATGATTTATAAACAAAATGGGATGTATAATGACTTGAAAGAGAAGGTTGGTTTAAATGTTAGTATGGTTAGAAATTATGAGATGATGATGAGAGGTCGGAGGTTAGAAGGATATGAGAAGAAACTTGATTCAAAGATTAGTGAGTATAACAAGAGAATAGATGAGGAATTGTTTAAGAGCAAAAGACAGAAGGAAATTCAAAATGAGTTGAAGGAGAACAACAAGGACAAGGATGAGTATCAGAAAATGTGTAATTACCTTTGGTATGTATCTGAAAGTAATGGGATGTATAATGACTTGAAAGAGATGAGTAAGAAAGTTAGAGAGAATGTAAGAGACTATGAGATTGGAGAGTTAGTCAGAGAGAAGGAGAGGTTGGTAGATGAATATAACAAAAAAGTAGTTGGATGGAGAGAGAAAAAGAAGGAACTTGAAAAGGTTGTTAGTGATAAGGATGAGAAGATGAGATATGACTTGATGCGAAACTATGTCTGGTATGTTAGTGAGGTTAATAGAATGAAAGATGACATGAATGATTACTTGAAGTTGAAAGAGAAGGATGAAATTAAGAGAAAGATTGATGTAATTGAAGGTATGGTCAAAGATAGTTTAGTCTGTGTTAGAATGTTAGAAATTGGAGGAGAGCTAAGTTTGAAATGTAATGAGAAGATAGAGAAAGATACTAAGAAGATGAGTGAATGTGAGAAAGAATGTGAGAGATTAGAAGAGATTATGAGTGGGATTGATGAGATGATTGAGAAAGAAGAGAGGTTGGAACTAGTCAAAGAATATATCAAACTAATTAACCCGAGAGATGAGGATGAAGTAATTTTAGACATGCTTAAAGAGAAAAGTCAGGGATTGATAGTCCGGATAAATGAGATACTTGGTGAGACTAATGAGACAATGAGAGTTAGTATAGATGATGACTATAACATATATGTGGATGGAATTTTAGCTAGGTATAGTAGTGGTTCCCAAAAGTTTATCTTTGAACTATGTCTCAGACTAGCCATGATTGAGATTGGAAGTCGGAACTGTATGAATGGAATTATCATAGATGAAGGGTTTGGTATGTTAGACAGCGAGAACTTAGAAGGAATTAAACGAATGTTAGTCAAACTAAAGAAAGCTGGAAGACTAATAGTTATAATCACACATGTAGAAGAAATGAAGGACATAATGGAAACTGTGGAAGAAACTAGTTGAAATGAAAGTTGGAAGGAATGATTAGTTTAGTTTTTTTATGAATGTTGGAGAGGAATGGTTAGAAGAGAAATGAGATTGTTAGAATGAATGAAAGTTTAGATGTTAGGTTAGAGGATAAATGGATGTTAGTTTGAAAGATGGAAAGAAATGGAATGAATTAGAGTTTAGAGGATAAATTGATATTAGTTTGAAAGATGCGATGAATAAAAAACACGATTTTCAATTAGACAAATAAAGGTGTTCGAACGGACGAATGAATGATTAGTTTAGATGTTAGATTGAATTGGATGATGAGAAATGAAGGTTAGAATGAAGGTTAGAATGAAGGTTAGAATGAATTGGATGAAAGGTTAGATTTGATGATGATTTGATGATGATTAGATGTTAGATATGTAGTTAAAGAAAGTGAGAATGTTGTGATTTGGCACTAATGGATTACCTGAAAGATGGAACCAATTAACTTTATCTAAATGTTTAGAGAAGAATTGTTTGAATAAACTAATCGGATTATACCACTTAACTTTATCTATATGTTTTTCAAAGAATGATTCAGATAATGATGTATTACGTGAAAGATTATACCAATCAACTTTATCTAAATGACGTTCAAAGAATGATTCAGACAATTGAGAATTACGCGAAAGTTGTTCCCAATCAACTTTATCTAAATGTTTAGAGAAGAATTGTTCAGATAATGATGTATTACCTGAAAGACCTTCCCAATCTAAGTTAGATATGTGGTTTTCAAAGAATGATTCAGACAGAGATGGATTACGTGAAATACCTTTCCAATTAACTTTATCTAAATGTTTTTAAAAGAATTAATCAGACAGAGATGTATTAAGTGAAAC
>CABMDW010000039.1 GCA_902385045.1 uncultured archaeon
AAATTCCTGTACGTATCGAATATTCCTGTCATTCTAGCATCAGCAGTCTTGCTTAATGTTCAATTATTAGGCTTAGTTTTAAGTAGTGCAGGTTTGCCTTTACTGGGAACTTTTCAAAATAATCAACCAGTTAGTGGTATAGCTTTATACGTAACGCCTTTACAATCTCCATTACTTACTACTGGAGGTTATGCTGGTTATTTAGATTCAATTTCAAGCTTGCAAGGAATACTTCACATTCTTGTTTATGGAATAGTTCTAATAGCGTTATCGGTGTTGTTTGGATGGTTCTGGGTTCAAAGTACTGGAATGGATGCTGCGAGTGTTTCTAGTCAGTTGAATAGTGCAGGACTTAATATTTCCGGTTATAGACAAGATCCTAGAATTACTCAAAGAATTTTAGAAAATTATATTCCTGCAATCACGATTTTAGGAAGTTTTGGAGTTGCTGTATTAGCTTGGTTTGCTGACATTACTGGAGCTTTAGGAACTGGAACTGGAATTTTATTAGCTGTAGGAATCATCTACAAGTTATGGGAAGATTTAACTAAACAGGAAGTATTCCAATCTCATCCTTCATTTGGAGGATTGTTTTAGAAGGTTTTATGATTTAACATGAATAACGATGCTTTGATAATTTTTATTGTAGCTGGAGTTTTCTCCTACGTAGTCTTTGAATTAAATAGACGGTGGGGAGGAGTCGCCTTTCAAAGAGAACACGGAGAAAGGCTTAAAGAAATTCAGAAAGAAATGACTAACTTGTCAAAAAGTTCAGCTCCTGATACTCTAGAAAAAATGAATAAAATCCAAGGAGAATTTTCTAGTTTAATGATGAAAAGCATGATGTCAAACTTCAAGACATTGATTTTTACCTTACCATTGTTGTTCATAACCTTATATTTTCTAGGAAATGCTTATCATAGTTTCTTGATTCACGTGCCAGTTAACATTAAAGGCTTAAATCCATTCGGAAACTTTGACGTATTTTCAAGAGGATTTATTGTAGATACTGTTTACGGTTATAGAGGATTCTTTCTTATAACTGGAATGGCCTTCGGATTCATAATGCAAAACATTTATACGAGGTTCATTGTCAAGAAGAAAAAGAAAGAAGCAGTCCAACCTGTTGCATAATCTATTATTTTATGGGAATAGTAAGGTTTTAAATTCAATTTAAAGCATTATTATTTACTTTTATAGAGGTTTATTTTATATGGTATCGCCAAGAGAACGAAGTACAAGTTTTAGAGTAAGAATTAGAAGAACGCCAGGAGGAAACAAGGGAAGAATTTCAAAACAAGGAAAACCTTCAAAAGCACACTGCGCTCTAACTCATGATATTTTACACGGAGTTCCAACAATGAAGAGAGGACAATTAACTAAATTATCTAAGACTCAAAAAAGACCAGAAAGAAAATTCGGAGGAGTATTGTCTCACAAGATTTTAAGAACTCTAGTCAAAGAAAAGGTTAGATTACAAGAAGGTTCTATTTCAGAATCTGAAGTACAACCAACTCACATGAAATACATTAAAATGATGAGAAAGTAATTTTTCATCTTACTGCTTTTTTACTTTTAATTTACTTTATTTTAATATGAAAATTGCTATTTCTTCATATTCTGGTTCTGGAGCTACTACTGCTGTAAATCTTTTGGCTAAAAAATTGGGTTTAATTTCAATAAATTATACTCTAAGAAATTTAGCTGTGGATTTGAATTTAGATTTTGAAGATATAAGAATTAAATCTGAGAAATCGCCTTACTATGATTACTTATTAGATTCCAAGCAAATTGAGCTTACAAAACAAGATTCTTGGGTAATGGGTTCTAGACTAGCAATTTGGCTTGCTTCAAATGCTGACAAGAAAATTTGGTTGGAATGTCCTATTGAAGAAAGAGCTAGGAGAATTGCCTTTAGAGAAAAATGGTCTTTTGAAAAAGCATTAGAACATACTAGACAACGTGATGAGTTGAACAATGCTCGTTATAATAGGCTTTATGGAATTGATGTGACTTCTCACGATTTTGTTGACTGTATTGTAAGTACTTTAGCACCTCCTGAAGAGGTTGTAGAGAAAATTATTGCTTGCAAGCCAAGAAATTTAAAGCCCGAAATTCCTAATATTAACGATACTATAAGTAGAAAACTAGCTGAATTCAACAAAACAAACTGAATTCAAAATTTTCATAAGGTGTTAATTACAATGGCTTTAGATAAAGGAATGAAATGCGTTTTACTAGCAGGAAGAAGAACTGGTGAAATTGTTACAATTGAAGAAAAAATTGATGATAATTTTGTTAAGGTTAAGACTCAAAAGGGCAAAATTAGAAAATGCAATATCACTCATTTAGAGCCATTATAAGTTTAACACTAGTTATTTTTGGTTAATAAACCACCAAAACGGTGCCTTTTAAAGTTTATTAGGCAAATATTATTATGGAAACTCAAGTTTTTGTCGGCGACGTAATGTCGGGCAAACTAGTAGTTATTCAAAGCAATTCAACAGCAAAAGACTGTGCTTTAAAGTTAAAAAAAACTAGAAGCGATGAATTATTTTTGAAGGACTCAAAAGGAAACTTGACTGGAATAATCACTAAAACAGATGTTTTGATAAAGGGCGTTTGCTCAAAAAACGGCTTGAAGACAAAAAGCGAGAAGCTTTCAAGCAAGAAAATAGTTTCTATCAAGGCAACTGCTGACGTTCAAGAAGCTGCGAAGTTAATGAATAAGTACGGAATCAAAAGACTTCTGGTGACCTCAAATGAGAAGCCAATTGGAGTTATTCGTGACTTAGATTTGATTCGAGCAAGTCCAGCATTGTTAGATTTGGTTGCTGAAGAAAACAGAGTTAAACCAGAATACTTTCAGCGTGTTGCTGATGGTGTTCGAAAAGGTTAGTTAAAAGCAGAAATTTATTTAAAAGAAAAATTTTGTATTATAAAAATTATTTTTATTTCATCAAACAATTGTTTGATGAGAGAGACTGAAAGGAAAAAAATCCCGTATAGGATGGCTTTCTTAGAATTACGTAGGGCCTTTCTCCTGAAATGGTGCTATTGTTTTTCGATGAAAGACAAGTCAACAATATACGGTGATTCCTTAAAGCAGTCTCCTAATTTTTTAATACAATTTATTTCTTCCATATTTTTCTGCTTATAGTAAGAAAAAATATGAGATGATTTGAAAATGGGAAAGACTTACATTGATACAGTAAAGTATACAATTAGAGCAAAATTTGAAGTAGATGGAATAATTTAAAAACCAGATATTGTCGGAGCAATCTTCGGTCAAACTGAAGGATTATTAGGAGATGAACTGGATTTAAGAGAATTACAAAAGAATGGTAGAATTGGAAGAATTGAAGTTGACGCTCAAGTTAAAAATAATAAGACGTTCGGAACTATTGTAGTTCCTTCTTCTTTAGATATGGTTGAAACTTCAATTTTAGGAGCTTCACTTGAAGTAGTTGACCGAATTGGTCCATGTGATGGTAGAATTAATGTTGAAAAAATAGAAGATTCTAGAAACGTTAAAAGAAGAACTTTATTGGACAGAGCTAAAGCTTTGTTGAAGAGTCTTTCAACTGATGAAATTCCTGATTCCAAAGAATTAACTGAATTAGTTAGAGAAACTGCTAGGGCAGCTGAAATAATGGAATACGGAGATGAAAAACTTCCAGCAGGTCCAGGAATTAAAACTTCAAACGAAATTATTGTCGTTGAAGGAAGAGCTGACGTCATAAACTTGTTGAAAAATGACATTGCTAACGTAGTAGCCATAGGAGGTGCTAATGTTGGAAAAGCTATTTCTGACTTATGCAGGCAAAAAGAAGTCACAGTATTCTTAGACGGAGATCGTGGTGGAGACATTATCTTGAAACAATTAATGCACAATACTGAAATTGATTATGTTGCAAGAGCTCCTCCAGGAAAAGAAGTAGAAGAATTATCTAGAAAAGAAATGATCAAGTGCTTAAGGAGAAGAGTTCCAGTAGAACAAGCTGAAGATTGGGAAAAAACTGGAGAAAGAATGCAGCAACAAGATCGAAGAGAACAGAGATTTCCATCTAACAATGAAAATTCTGGTTACATGAGTAATCGATCTGAAAGATCAGAAAGCCCTCAACCTAGGTATATTCCAAATCCTACTCCTGTTGCACAGCCTGTTGAGAATAATCAAAACTCTTCAAGTGTTGAATTAGATTCTGGAGTTCAATTAAAGATTAGTGAACATCTAAAGAGTCTAGCTAATTCGTTGAAAGCAAGAATCTTATTTGGAGATGATCTTGAAAGACAAGACGAAATTCCAATTAGAGAAGTCATTAGAAGTTTGGGAGATGCACAACAGCCTAAGGCAGTAGTTTTAGACGGAATTGTGACTCAAAGACTTTTAGACTTAGCTGAACAGAAGGGAGTTAAAATAGTTGCAGGATTAAAAGCCGGAACTATTACTAGAAAACCACCTTCAATAAGGGTTATTGTGAAAGAAGAAAGCGCTTAAAAAACGCTTTCTCTTCTTTTTCTTTTTTTTGTTTATTTTTCTTTTTTTACTCTAATTTTCTCAAGGTTTTAATACTTTAACATCGTAATTTATGCGGAATGCCAAGCAAGTGTTTGAAGTGCGGTAAGGAATACGAAAACAATTCTCCAGAACTACTTTATGGTTGCGATTGCGGAGCTCGAGTATTCATTTTTTTAAAGCAAGATGAAAAAATAACTGATTTTCAATACAACATGGCTTCTAGTTTGAATGATAGTGCTACTAGTCCTATTGTTATAAAATTTGAAGCTGAAAACGTTGCAATGTTAACTAAAGGAAGTTATGCTTTAGACGTAAATTCTTTAATGAAAGGAGAACCTGTAGTAGTAAAAAATTTGCATGGAGTCTATTATTTAGAATTTCCAAGTTATAAGGTAAAGAAATGAAAAAATTTTTTCTAGTCGCTTTATTATTGCTTTTTACTTGCACAATAGTTTATTCTATGAGTGCTAAAGTTTTACCTGTTAACACTAAACCCTTTTTAGAAACACATGTAATTGATACTTCTAAAACACAGACTATAGATTTAGCTTCAGGTTTGCAAATAAAAATTCAAGGTTACTCGATAACTTCTTCAGTTCAAGTAAGTACTCCTTCAACTGGTTCGGCTCAAAATCGTTTCATTAAAAAATCTACTTCATCCGGTTCATCGAAAATACTTCCAATAGTTCCTTCCACTTCTTTTAATTTGCCTTATAATAAAGTAGTTTACAATAAAGCTTTGAATAATTTCTTTCTACTAAAAAAAACTACTGCATCTACTCAAGCCCTTCTTTATGATGGAGACGGCGCACTTTGCATGAATTCTGATCAATATGATGGTTTTTATGGAGCATATGCTGTAAAACCTGATGAAGAAGTAGCTTGTTTACTTTTTGTAAGCGATTACGGTGCTGAAAAACCAGGAGATACTTCTGCTACCAGCGGTGGTGGAGATGCTAACAATGAATTGACTACTGATGCTAATGGTGTTGTTTATGATAACATTACTGCTCCCGTTAGTATTTTCTTTGTAAGCCCTGAACTTCCTAATCGTGGTGTTACTGGTGATATTTTAAAATTAGATTCAATGCCAAAATATTATCCTCCAGTAAATTCTACTAACTATCCTTTTGGAGTAATAAAATATCCTGGAATTAGTTCG
>CABMDW010000040.1 GCA_902385045.1 uncultured archaeon
AATTCCTTTCACTCAACCAAGTGCTTTCAATCAATTATGCTCTCAAGCCACTAATTCAGACGGAGCAGCAAATTTGAACCAAGGAGGCGCTACAAACCAAAACGGAATACCCTATTGCACCTTCTATAATTCATTCCAAGAACTATACGTAACTTATTTCAACTGTAATGCAAAAATAGCGCTAGTAGTTGGAGTATTTGGGTCTCCAAACGACGTTACAGATTATAACGAAGCCCTTAAATGGTTCAACTGCAAGTAAACAAATACTAATTAAACCAATAAAATCTTAGATTTAATTCAAAAAATTAGTAATTCTGTTTTTGAATCGTAACATCTAGTTGTTGTTCAGTAATTTTTTGAGTCATGAAAGACTTGAAGTCACTCATACTCAAAGTCCAAGTAGTTACTGGTTGATCATTAACATACTCAGTCACTATTAACTGTTGAGTATTAGGATTAGCATCAGCAGCGGCACCTAAAACAAATCTCTGCATTATATCTGAATTACTTCCTTGAGGCAATTCATAAGCAACATAAACTCTATCACTATTTACATCAACAAAAGGATCTTGAATTCCAGCTCCAAGTAAAGTAGCATACAAGTTAGCATTATCACTTCTTTCTTCTAGAGATACTTTCTCAACATAATCAGAAGCAGGGGCATAAGCGTAAAAATAGGCTCCAGCTACTATCAAAACGAGCACTATTAATGTAATTATAATCCATTTTTTCATGGTTGACCCCACCTATTATGATTGCCTAAGTTAGGCATCACATAGTTTGATACCATATGACTGTTTACTAAATGTTGCGCAGAATAAGAGTGAGCTCCAATTCCAAGCAAGTAAGCAAATTGAGCTGGTCCAGCTAAATTTGGATTAAGCAAAGCAATATCTGCAGGACCAATTAAACCAGGGTTTTGTTTGAGAATCTGATCTGGTCCAATTAAACCAGGATTTTTCTTGAAAACATTTTGAGGACCCATTACATTAGGATTCTTAGTAACAGTATCATAAATCAATCCAGGACTCTGAGCTAAGATTCCGGGAGGCTTGTTGAAATAAAGATTCAAACCTTTAGGAGGATTCATATACAAGTTAATTTTCTTAGGTAAAGCACCAATTATTCCTCCAAAAGGATTCAGAACGTAATAATCCTTGTTAATTTTAACTTTAAACAAATCTTGATATTTTTCTACAGTTCCAGTTACTCCATCAATTGTAACCTGACTGCCTTCTCCGAATGGAGTTGGTTTAATCAAACCGGACTTTAAAGCGGCCTTTAACTCGGCTTGAACTATAGGATTAGTACTGCTGAAACCAACATATCCCCCGACTAATAATCTTTGTAAAGTAGCAGTTTGATCTGGAGAATTCTGAATAGAAAGAATAGCATCTCTAGAAATTGTGATAGTCAAATCAGGATTAGGTAAAACACAATTATCACATCCTCCCTCATATACTTCCAAGACTTGCTTGTAATTAAGTTTAATGTAAATTTGAGATTTATCAATATTCAATAAAATAACTTTATCAGAAGTTCCAAAAATTTGCTGTAATTGACTAGAATAACTTGACAATGCATCCGGATTATTTTTTAAAGCAGATAAAAGTTTAACATACTCTTGAGAATCAAAACTCGTCTTAAGAATAACAGCGTGTAAATTAAACGCTAGAGCAAACAATGCGACAAATAAAACTAGCTTTTTCATCAACCAACCTTAAAAATCACTGAATAATGCTTTAATAAACTTTTCTTTAATATTATTTTCGAAGTAATTAATTTAACCTATAAAACAAAAATAATATAGATTGATTCAAAACATGAGTTTTTCACAAGCTACAATTGATTTTAACAAAGAATTAATCTTTGGAGAAATAGGTTCTTTCATAGGAGCAGCAATTCTCTCATATAGTTCAACTGCATTAAACTTTACGCCTAACATGATATCTCTTTCAGCAGTAGTAGGTTCAATATCTGGTTCAACCATATTCTTCCTTTCAATGAGAGTTTACGATAAAACTAGAAAAAATGACTTTACTACTAGAAAATTTGCAGAAGATTTAGCGTATTTTACACCCGCTGCATTCGTAATAGCCTGCTTATCTTATTATCCAATTATTTTCTTTATGTCAAGATACTTCATTGAAAATCAAATTTATGGTTTAATTTCAGTAGTAGCATCACAATTAGTAGGATTCATAGTAGTTCTTATATTACTCAACGTTTACAGGGAAATTTTAATAAAAACAATTAGAAAAACTCTTTAAAAAAAAGAAAAATAAAAAAAATTAAGCAGTAACGTCTTTAGAATTCCATCGTGAAAGCGTTAAGGAAACTAAACCTCCCAAGAATGCCATGTGAAAACCTAATCCACCATAACCCATTTTAGGAATTCCAGGAATTACTGTAGTAATAATTATTACAACCATTTCTAAAGCAAGTAAAAGAGTAAACCATTTAACAAATTTGTTTAAAATTATTGCAATTCCTCCGATGAATTCTAATAAAGACACTCCCCAACCAGCAACTAAAGCTAAAGGTCCAAGCCAAGTCAAACTATGAGCAAAACCTGCTGGAGTAAAAACAAATAACTTGTAAAAACCTTCTATAATGAATAAAATTCCAATACCAAGTCTCAAAGACAAGTCTGCATAATTCATTTTCTTATCTGACATTAAAACCACCAAACCTAGTTTACATATTAATTTCTGATGATATATAAACTATCTAGTATCTAAAATGGAAGAAATGAAAACAGTAGTAGTAGTCGGAGGAGGCTTCGGGGGAGTATTTACCATAAAAAACCTTCTAAAAAACAAAAAATTCAAAATAATTTTAATAAGCAAAACAGAATACTTTACTTTCACACCATTACTTCCGGAAGCAATCACTGGAGGAATCCATTTTGAAAACGTAATGGCATTCTACAAGGAAATATTCAACACGCATAACTTCAAATTCATTAAAAGTGAAGTAAAAGAAATTAACTATAAATCTAAAACAGTTATTCACTCAAAAGGAAAAGTCAATTACGATTACCTAGTAATTGCAATTGGAGCCGCTGCAAACCTGCAGACAATCCAAGGCGCAGACAAATACAGCATTTACGCTTCAAACTACTTGGATGCAGTGCGCCTAAGACAGGAAATAATGAATCAGTGTAACAAAAAAAACTCTACAATCACATTAATTGGAGCTGGAGCAACAGGAATTGAAGTAAGCATTGAAATCGCACAATTGATAAAAGAATGTAAACATAATGTGAAAGTAAATTTGATTTCAAACAAAGAAATTTTATTACCTAAAATTCCAAATTCCAATCCATACATCAAACAAAAACTAGAAAGAAATAATGTCAATCTTATAATAGGAAAAGTAACAAATGTAAACAAAAAAAACGTTTTACTCAATGGAAAGAAAATTCATTCTGACCTTACAATTTGGACTGGAGGCCATAAACCGCTTCTAGTAAAATCAAATGCAGAGCAAGAAGATAATCACTTGATAACAAACCATTTTCTACAACTAAAAAACAAAAGAGAAGAATTTGCTTTGGGAGACTGTATTCAAGTTGAAGAGACCGAATATCCACGTTTAGCACAAACAGCGGTTCAGGAAAGCAAAATAGTTGCAAAAAACATTATTGCACTAGAAAATAATCAACCTCTCAGTAAATTCAAGTACAAAGAAAAAGGATTCTTACTTTCACTAGGAAAATGGAGAGGAATCGGCTTGCTCGAAAATATTAAACTAGAAGGAATACATGTTTGGATACTAAAACACGCGGTTTACGCAAGTAAACTAGCAGTATTAAAATTAAGACCAGACCTATTCTTTAAAGGAATAAACTCAATAATACATCAGAGAAAACACGAGATATGCAAAA
>CABMDW010000041.1 GCA_902385045.1 uncultured archaeon
AGCGCCCACAAAGTCAAATTAATGAGTTAATCATCTTTAACTGAGAAACGATGATACAAATCTGAACACTTTACAAACTCAATCCCGATTTTTTTATACATTTTAATTACTCTCTTCTTCTCTTTAGACATCTTTGATTTATCAAATAATTTAAAGATTACATCTGCTTCATATTCTTGATATCCAACTAAGACAATATACAACTTTTTACCATATAACTTTGGTATATCAATATATTTTAATGGACATCCTAATACCTTCTCACCCGCAGTTCCATTTGTTGTGTAGTTTCTTGTTTTAACTTCCCATATAGCATCTTCTGTTTCAAAGTCTGGTTTAAAGTGGTTTATACATTCAGGTTTCTTAACATTCTCATAATGTAATAACAGTATCTCTTTAACAATTGTTTCACCAAATCTAGTTGTCCATTGAGTTGTGTATATAAATTTATCACCATAAATTAGTTCAAGATGTTCGTTTGCCCAATCGTTCTCTCTTTTCTTATATTTCTGATATTTTGAACGCTTACGAGATTTTTTCATTAAAATCATTGATGTTTCACCCATTAGAATCCAGTTAATAACAGATTGATGCTGTAGAAGCGTTTCGCACATTGAACATATAATGATAGTTTTTAACATTCAAATTTATCTCATAAAAAATACAAATTTAATTAGTTTTTATTTACTTCTTGGATAAATTACGCTTCATATTAGGAGCCTTTCCACGAGAGACTGAGCGGAAGAGGTTCTCTAACGCAGTTGAATCGACAAGAACTTCTAGAGAAGGAGAGAAATCAAAATTGAGAAGAGACGTGTTCTTATCAATGAAAACATTAACAAATAAGTAAGCTACCTCATAAACAAGATTGTGTGTCTTGAAATTTAACAACATCAAATCTTGGACAAGCCCACCATTAAGCATCTTAAGGATAGTATCCAGATTGACAGAGTTGAGTGATTCATCTTCAGGGAAACGCATCTTAAGCATGAGGATATAGATGTTCATCATAATCTTCTTGTTGGCATACTTTGACTTCATAGTGCTGGTCTTTGTGTCATAGAACTTTGAGAGCTTGTTAGAAATCTTCACGAGGGTCTTGTGGAAGTTAGAATTGATGGACACACCAATGATGTTTTCATTTGAAATGGTCTTAAGGAGGTCATAATATTCAAGTTCTGAAATAAAGTCATTCAAATCACTCTTATTTTCGCATGTAATCGCGCCTAAGTCAGCGCCCGAGAGCACTGGGTCAACCCACTTCTTGAAATTTTCAACAGAGCGCGGTATGCGATTTTGAAACTTAGGATTAGCATCATATTGCTCCTTTCGAATAAACAGCTTTTCACTACCTTCGCAGGTAAAGTGTAGAGGCAAGTACTGCACTTCAGTAGTTGTCATGGTTGAAAAACAGTGATTTATATAACTCCCATAAAAAACTATACAAATTATCACATATTTTTCTAATATAATAAATGGATAATGTTGTGTTCCCAAAAAGTGATAGATTTGATACAACACTACATTCTATTTATATTTCAAAATCAAACACAACAGATGGAAATGTAGTTGTAGATAACGATATATGGGCTAGAGGTTCAGTTTTGATTGGAGGACATATTTACTTTTATACACCAATGGGAAAGCATGTTGAACTAGATGTATCTGATGATTCAGCTAGCTATACACTTTTACTTCCAAGAAATCAAGGAAAACCAAACCAAATATTAACTATGGGTTCAGATTCAAATCAATTATGTTGGACAGAATCTTCATCTCAATTTCAAACTGGCATATTGAACTTGGAGCATAGATTTGATGAATTTAGTTGTTCTATCTCTGATATAAAAACTCAAAATGAAGTAAATAAATCAAACATAAGCGCAATTAAAGTTAATGTTGATGATTTACAAGCCATTACTTCAACTCATGATGAAAAAATCAATGGGATTGAAAGTAAGATAGAACGTGTGATAACTGAGTATAATTTGTTAAACGATATGGCAACCCAAACATCTAACCCACTTCAAGCTTTACATAATCAAGTATATCAAATTGAGAAGATGATGAGCAACTGCCAGATGAAAACTATAAGCTTAAATGAATGTGCGTTAGCCGCTTTAAATGGAAAATATAAGCTATGGTTTAGACCACCTAAAGGAAATGAAGCTAACATTTTAACAGATGGAAATGAATTAAACTTACAACATGATGCTAGTTTTGGAAAGAATGTTAATATCAAGGGCAACTTAAGAATTGATGGACGTTTAATGACCAACATTTTAGTTTCTGAGATTAAATTGACCGATAAGTTGTTAGATTTAAATGTTGAAGGGGGTCCCGCCACAGGTGATTGTGCTGGCTTTCAGGTATATGAAAATACAATGCCAGTCGCACATGTTAGAATATCTGAAGATAGGAAAGGATGGGAATTCAAATCTCCGATGTATAGTAGCTCAGTTAAGATTTTAACAGATACACCTCTAACAATTGGAAAGAACAACATCATAACTAATACAGAACAGACATTCTCTGGAAACAAGACATTTACAGATGGAATTAAAACTGATGAGATACAAACTGGAAGCGATAAACCAGTTAAAGTTTCAAAGTTAGAAACAGATACAATCATATGTAGAAGTTCTCTAGATGTTAAAAGTCAAGTTAAGATGATGACCACCGATTCCATCGTCGCCTATCTAAAAAATGTTAGTGGAGCTACTAGATTAGTCATTGATAGCAACAAAAATGGGCAAATTAACTTTCTAACTGGAGGAAACATTGGATATAGTGTAGTTGTAGATGGAAGACAATTTAATGTTATAGATAAGATGGGAAAGAAAGCGCTATCTATTTCATTTGAAGGTATAGTTAGCAGATTTAGCTCATTAAATGATGATGGAGCTAAACATCTTTTGACTGACAATAACAGTTATATCATTTACAAAGATGCTAAAAACAAGTTCAAAATTGGATTTAGAACGATGCTTGAAGATAAAAAACAACATTTTCTAGTTTCAAATTTAAACGCAACTGACCTCGGATGCTACTAACTATATAAGCTTTTTTTATTTTGACCTTTCAAGTGAAAATGACAAATTAGACTGGTGATTAGATGGTATATAACTATCATGGAAAACGATATAGTTCCAGCCAATCGAGAGGATGACTTGCCTAACATCATTGTAGCAAACACAAACTTGACTACAACAATACAAAAGAACTTACCATTTAACGTCAATGTCTCAGTTATTTCTGTTTATCAGAATATAAACTCAACTTATGCTTATGGGTTCTATAATAAAGTAGTTCCACAATTTTGTTCAAATTATAGAGATACAAGATATCACATACCATTCATCATTAAGTTTGATAAGAATGGAAACACTTATCTTTTAAATACCAATTATGAACAAATTCATAAGTTTTATAAAGTGTTAATTTATGGTGTTAAGTCAGAAGATGTTCATGCTAACAAGGAACTAGAGAATTTTCTTTTACCATTTAGTTTATTGTCTGATAGTTATATGGAAGAGAGCCCACATCGTCAATTATTCGAACCAACATTGGAGGAACTTATGAGTATGCCAAAAGAACCACAAGAAGACGAAAAAGAATTTAAAGATAAGTTAGATAAGCTAACACAAAGATATACATTAACTGCGCCACAATCATCTAATATGATTTCATCAACATTTCTTATTAAGTTTGATAAAATTAAGGAATTTAAACAGTTAATTGACCAAAAGTTCTTGAGCAATTTAAATTGGGAACAGAAGATGAATAAGGTTCATTTAACAGAATGTTTCTTAAATTCAAATTCATTCTGTAAGTTATTCAACTTTGAGAAGTATATACAAACAATTGAAAACGTAGTTAAATCAACTGAAGTCGTAGCTTATGTATTTCAGATTTTCGATGATGATACGTTAGAAATTTACCATGACGAACATATTAGGGATATGTTATATATCTATGATGCTAACTTAGATGAGGTTAATGAGACTGACCCTCTTAGTTTAGATTTTTCAATCAAAGCAGAACGAAAGGAAGACTTTAAGAAGTTTATGAAACTCAACTATCCTGAAATTGATTTAGATGTTAAGTATCCTGTCTATAAGAGGATTTCCACTTTTAAACACGCACAGATAACCCAAGAAATGAATGATAAGTGTTTTAAGGTTATCAATTCATTTGTTAATTCTTCTACACCAGAGCTACCAACTAATGATGATTTAGAATTGATAAAAAATACTTTAGCTGGTGAGATGAGCGATGAAATGAAGTATAACTTAGCAGAAATTAAGAGACTGGTTTCTGTCATCAACTCATTTAAGCAACCATTTATAATTAAGAAAACGACGACTGTAGTTCATACCGAACGCAAAGAATTAACTCTAGAAGATGTTTTGAAGAATGAAGCAGACGCATGTGTTAGTCTCATTAATCAAGCAGAAGCATGTGTTAAGGTAGCAGAAGAATGTGTTAATACAATGAATGAGATATCCTCTCATGAAAAAAAACAAATAGAATTAACTAAAAGTTCGTGATAGGGCATCAAAGTCTAGAAAAATTGGACTTGGAGAGATGACAAGATAGATACAATTAGTTTTAGATAGAAAGACATTTCCATCTTGGTCTTCCATGTGAAATTTGTATCGTTTCAAATTAAATCGTTGTGTATAAAATTTGGATACAATTAATTTTCTAAATCCTGATGTATCTTCCCATGAAGGTAGAAGGATAAAACACATTATCTCTTTTTTTATCTTTAAGCACTCATCTAACTCAGTTAAAATCTTATCTGCCATTAAGTCTATAATTGATTCGATAAATGGTGGGTTGATTATCCAATTTCCACTTTGATTATAAAGATGATTTGAAAAGAAGCTACCAATGCTACCAAAAACTTCATCTGTTTCTGGAAATAAGCTACAGAACTTAGCTCCAACTTTACCAATTAATCTGCTGTTCATTGGGGATGCGAAACCTTCATTTCTAACTCCACATATATCATATAGATAATCATAGTGTGATTGAACTAACCCCCACTGTTGGTGCCCGCTATTGATAGATAGATACTTGAGATAACATCTAACTGTTTTTTCAATAGAAGTTAGAGACAGGAGAGTTTTTAACTTTGGAGTTAATCTAAACTCTAAATCATTTATAATTAGTTTGTTTCGTTTATAATTGACATGGACTTTTTCTATTTGATAATGGCAATCTAAATTCCATATCAGATTAACTTGTTTAACAATCTTTTCCATATCGCTAGTTTCAATTTCAGAAAATTTCTCTTTTAATTCACGTAGCATAGTGTTAGTTGCCTGAATGTTGTTATTTTCTGAAATTCTCCAACGTTCAATGATGTTATTGATTTCATATACAACACTTGGGGTAGCTCCAATTGATTTAGTCAGGAACTTAATTATATTCTGTATTTTAATATAATTTGTGTAATCTAAATTCATTTATATTATATCTTATAAATTTTAATTCAAATTTGAATACTAAATGAATATAGAATATAACCCTGTATAATTATTTGACTTTAATGGACGTCTCTAGTTCTATAAATAAAGTAGTAGATAATATCAAGCAATTTCTTTTAGAGAAGAACCAAAGATATGGTAATAGTGCTTTAGATTCATGTCAAATATTTGATAAAATACTTAATAGTAATAAAGAAGATATAACAACAAAGAAGATATTAATCAGAATTACAGATAAATTAAAGAGAATAGAAAATTCAGATGAACTAAAGAAGAATGATATAACTGATATCATTAGGTATTTGATTTTGATATGTGTTAAAAAAGAATGGAATGATTTTAAAGACCTATTAGATTAATCTTAGATGTTG
>CABMDW010000042.1 GCA_902385045.1 uncultured archaeon
ACGCGTTATCCAATTCACGCTACACATTTCGTAATACTAAGAAAACCTAAGTAAACTTCTTTCAGGATAATTATTAAAAACGATTTAACTCATATAATTGAGTAAAAAGCTTCTGTCGTCTAGCTCGGTCAAGGACGTCGGCCTTTCAAGTTTTGTCTTGTTTAGAGTCGAGCGTAGTAAGCCGTCAACCCGGGTTCAAATCCCGGCAGGAGCATCAATATTCTTTTTCAAATCATCAAATTATATTGTTCTATTATATTCGTTAACTATTTAAATAAGTTTAACTTAGTTTATATAAGGCGAAATAAGTTATGAATGATGTAAATGTTAATGTCCAAATAGATGAATACACTAATAGAGTTTTAGGTGTAGTTAAGGAAAAATACGGTTTGAAAGACAAAGGTCAAGCCTTAGTTAAGTTTACTCATGAGTTTGGAGAAGAATATGTTGAGAAGGAAGTCAGTGAAGAATCTTTAAAGAGGACTATTGCTATTTGTAATGAAACTTTCAAGAAATATGGAAATAAGCCAATGAAGAAAGAAAGTTTGAAGAAACTTTTTGAATAGGTTTTAATTTATGGTGTTTGATTACATTATTTCTGATAATTTGAAAGCTGTAATTGATATTCTCAAGAAGAAGGATAAGAAATTAGCTGAAAATTTGCAGAATAAAATGGAAGAAGTGCTTAGTAGAGATCATAATACAATTGATTTTTATAAGAATCTTAGAAAACCTTTTAATGAGTATAAGAGAGTTCATGTCGGCAGTTTTGTATTAAAGTTCAAGATTGTTAAGGAAAAGAATTTGATTATTTTCTCTGAATTCGAACATCATGACAACAGTTATTAGATTTTAACCTATGACTAGGAATTAGTTCTTTCGTTTCGGCAGGAGCATTCTATTTCCTAATAACATCTTACTCAAGTTAACAACTAATTCTTAAATAATTCAATAAGCATATTTACGATTGGCGTATAATTTTTAGTTCTTGCTAGGTTGTTGTTTTTGGCTTGTGTTAATTGCTTTTGTTTGATTATTACCTCCTCCTGAAAATATTGAAACGCCTAATGTTGCTACGAAGTTAGTTAGTATTATTACTACAAACACTATTCCCGAGAAACTGTCGATTTTTATTCCACTTGCTGCCGGCAATGTTGCCAATACTGCTGCTGCTAATCCTCTTGGCAGTATTGTTGTTACTAATTTCGAGTCTGTTTTCATGTAATTTGGAATTATTAGTTTTGCTGAAATCCATCTTACTGCTAGAAATATTATCACTAAGATTATTGAGGTTAAAAGCGTAAAACCTGAGAAACTAGTTGGTAAGATTATTAACCCTATAAATACGAAAAAGAAACTTCTTACAAAAAAGGTTATTTCATCCTGAAATGTTTTAAGTATGCTACTAAAATCATATTCTTCTTTAAGTTTTAATGCTTCTAGAACATTGCCTGCATTTCCTAATACCAATGCGTAAACTAAAACCGCTATTCCACCATTTCCTGCTAGTGATTCAGAAATAGCATATACTATGAATGCAGTCGCTATTGTAAGAATATACGAATATTTTCTTCCACTAAATTTTTTGAGTACTAGTAACCAAATTATCCCACTAATTATTCCAATTGCTATAGCTATAAGAAATGCTGTTGCAAGAAGTGAAACAGTACCTCCTACCGTAAAAGTGTTTGTTGCAATTAGCTGGATTAAAACGTAAGTTGAAATAATGCATAGAACATCAGTTACGGTTGATTCCACGAATAAAAAGGCTTTACCATCTGGCGAAACACTTGATTTTGATGCCATTTCAATAACTACTGCAGAACTAGTTCCTCCAATAACAAATCCTAACAATAAGCCATTTACAAGACTCCAATTAAATGCAAAATACATTAGAAGGGTTGTTCCTATTGCAGACAATATAAAAACTATTACTGTAAAAAGAAAGGACCTGCCTAAAACTTTAAGCAATTTAAAAATGTTTAAATTTAATCCGGCATCAAAAAGAATTACGATTAAAATAATTGTCCCTATAGTTGACGCTACGCTTCTAAGAGAGTCTGTTTGATTAGAATTAATAATTTGAAATACGGGTCCAACTAAGAAACCAAAAGCGATTAGCAATAGTACTGGAGATATTCTAGTCTTATCAAAAATCCATTCTCCAAAAAACCCTAAAAATAATACTATTCCAATAAGGAAAAATAATTCTAACATGTTCCAATAAAATCATAAGATAATGAAATAAAAAAGTGCTTTTTTCGGTTTTAACCGATTTACAGGTTTTATCTAATTTAATTATGATTTATTTTTGTGAAGCAACATAGTTTTGAGTTTTATTTGTTGTTTGTGATATTTTTTTAATTTTTTAAAGAGTCTTTTTAACGCTTTAACATTACTTTCATGAAAATAGTGTGCTATTTTCGTTTCTTCTTGTTGAGTTAAATGAGGTAATAATTTTTCGTGAGTTTCCTGTGATATTTTAATTAAATTTTTTTTACTAACATCATTAGTATGAGCGGATTCGGGTATTATTGTTTCAGAAATTTTTTCGGGTAATGTTATTTCGTGTTTCTTTAGTATTGTTTCTATGAATGCTCGTTGTATTGGAGCTATTGAAAGTAATTTGCTTCCTTCGTTTTCTTGTTCATAGTAATTTATCATTCTTCGTTCTGTTTTTCTTTCTATTCCTCCTTGCTCAAAATATGTTGTTCTTCTCTTGATTAGTTGTTTTCTAGTTTTTTGATTTTCTGAAAGCTTTACAGGTCTATCTGTCATTAATTATCTTAAGTTCTTAGGAATTATATTAGTTTTCTTGAAATTAGTTTAGTGTGCTTTTTATTCTTGTTTTAATTTATTTAATACATGAGATTGCGTTACTGGATTCTTATTGCTTCAATTATAATTCTTGGATTTATAATTTATTTTATTTACGCGGCTAATTCTATAGTTTCTACTTATTCGAGTACTTCTTCTGGAAATAACAGTTTCTCTAATTCAATTAATTTGCCTTCAACTTGGAAAGTATTCTCTTCCCCTAATGCTACAGTTTACAGTAGTGGTCGTTCTGCCTTAGTTTTAGCCCATTCTACTAACGTTATTGGAAATGCCACTAAATTTGCTAGTTTTTGCGCTAGTTATCAGAAGGCACTTAAGTCTTCAACTGGAGTTACCATTAATTCTAAGGGGGTTAGTGAATGCAATGTTCAAGTAAACAGTGCGAATGGCGTGGCTGTTGAAACATTCTTCTTCTGTCCGAATGATAAATTATTTCTTTTAACTGGAAATGTGGCTGATGACAGTGCAATGACTGATTTTGAAAGTATTAAGAATTCTTTTTCATGCCCTAATTAAACATATTTTTTAAATTTACCAAGCTCTTTGATTTCTGTCTAATTTTATTGTTTTATAGAGTCCTATGCCCCCCCCTATAATTGAAGTTATTGCCAACATAGGTAAATAAATAATAGCATATGGAAACACAAGTAAGAACTTGTATGGTTTTTTCTTTATAGAATAATTTACTGCAACATACGGAAGCGATAACAACGGATAAAGTGCGTAAGTCCAGAAATTTTCAACAAGTTGTACAACATAATCAAGTTTAGCTATTCCCACTGCAGCTATAAAACCATATTCAATATTTCTAACTGTTCCGAGCATGCTGCTTAAATTAGATTCAGATAAGTTAGGAATTATGGCCAAAGAAAATGAAACTATAAGCAAACAATACATCAACGCATAAAATACTGTAAACGGATTTGTAACGAGATAAGAAAAATGATTTAACAAGTTTTGTATTTGACCTGCAGTCCATCTTATCCTTTGCTTGCATAAACCCATCAGAGTATCCGGCACTTGTGAAGCTACTGGAACAAAACTCTCTTTAGTTTCCCATCCATTCTTTCCTATTTTCAAGGCCAAATCTCCATCTTCAGCCATGCAATTTACACTCAATAAACCGACTTTTATGAAAACTTCTCTTTTTACAGCCAAACATCCTCCCCAAAATCCCATGACTGAAGGAAAGTTAGTCGAACGCTGCATTAAACTTATCATACCGTATTCTACTTTTTGCATTGAAGCTAAGACTCCTTTATTCAAAGGAGTATATCTACAGCTTACACCTCCAACCTTAGGGTCTTCAAGTCTTGCCAAGCAATCGTTTACGGCAGTTTTGGTAAGATGAGTATCAGAATCGACAATCCAAATTATTTCTCCTTTAGTTAATTTGAATGCGTTATTTACTGAAACGGATTTTCCTAGATTTGTTTTATTATTAATTAATTTAATCGGAAGTTTCTGCTTAATTTTTTCAATAATTTTTTTAGTATTATCAGTACTGCAATCGTTAACTACAAGGATTTCAAAATAATTTTTATCATATGAATCAAAAATGCTTTGAATGCTTCCTTCTAATGAGATTGCATCATTATACGTGGGTATGATGAATGAAACAAAATGCTTTCTAGCAGGAGTTAATTTTTTTCTATTATCTAACTGGGTTGTAATTACTATGAAAGCTAAAATCAGAATTGAAACTGCTAAACCGATTTCATTTAAGCTTAATGTTACATTAATCATTTTTTCCAAACTTTACTCTTTTATTTCAAGTATTATTACACTTTCTATTTATCGTCTAATGTGTTCTTATAATATTTTTAGTTAATCTTTATTATTAAATAGGTTTCATCTTTGATTATATTATGAAAAAAACCAGTAAACCGGTAATAAGCAATTTTTTTGCAATATTGGCGTTGGTTGTTCTCCTAGGAATTATAGCAATTACAATCATAGAATTATTTTTTTCACCAGAATCTTCAAGCCAATCTCTTCAATTAACTCCACAGCAGCAAGCGCAAATGTCAACTATTTTGAAAAACGAAGATATTTCTGGATTTAACTTAAGTTTTGTTAGAACTTATAATCGTCAGTTTAATGGAGAAACACATTTACTAGCCTATGTTGAATTCAAAGATCATTTTGAAGGAAAAAGCTATCTTATAGACTTAAATTCGAACGAAATTTTGATTTCTTCCTTAACTTATTATTACGCTAATGATACTAGAACTTCTGAGTTTAGACAAGTATTAAGAGGATAATAAATGACTTGGTTTGAAGAGTGGAAAGAAGAAGTAAGATATAATCTAAATTATGTACTCTTAGCCATAGCTTTTTTGATCGCCGCTATTTTCGTTACTCAATTAGCAGGCATTTACGCAGACGGCAAAGCCGATGTTTCAGTACATGATTTAATTCTAGATAATGTTGGTCCATACGACTTAAGTTTCCTATTTCACTATGGACTCATCTTAGTTATAGCAGTTCTTATTCTATATCCGCTAATCTACGATCCTAAGAAAATTCATTATGCTATTGGAATATTCAGCCTATTACTACTAGTAAGAGCCGGTTTTACAATGCTTACTCACTTAAATCAACCATTCGGGGCAATCGCAGTTTCCACTTCAGGTCCTTTTAACTTTCTAAATTACTCTGCAGACTTATTCTTTTCCGGTCACACGGCTATTCCTTTCTTAGGTTTTCTGCTTTATGATGATAAAAAGTTAAAATATTTCTTTCTATTTTCCTCAATAGTCTTAGGGATTACAGTTCTAGTAATGCACGTTCATTATTCTATTGACGTTCTAAGCGCTTACTTTATCACGTATGGAGTCTACAAGATTGGAAGCAAGATTTTCAAAGACGGGGATAAAAATGTTAAACGCAAACTCGTAAGCAAGTCGGTTTAGTCACTTGAAGCATACGTTTTTCAAAAATAAGGCATAAAATCACATAATTTTAAGAAAATAAGCATTTTTAGGCGTTTTCAGCCTAAAACCCTCATTTTTAAAGGATTTAAGCCATATATGTATCTTATCTAGTCGTTTGATTGGATTATAAAATATAAATTAGAAGTGAGTGTAAGAAATGGGTAATAAGTTATTCGTAGGAAATTTGCCGTACAGCGTTACGCAAGAACAGTTGAAAGACATGTTCACCAGTTATGGAGAAATAACTGAAGCATTAGTCGTCATGGACAGACTAACAGGAAGATCAAAAGGATTTGGATTCGTTACTTTTGCAGACGAAACTGCATGTAAGAATGCAATGACTGAAATGAATGGAAAAGATGTTGAAGGAAAAGCCTTGACTGTAAACGAAGCAAGACAAATGGGAGATCGTCCAAAAAGAAGTTTTGGAGGAGATAGACACGGAGGTTCTGGCGGTGGAGATTACGGGGACCGACCAAGAAGAAGCTTCAACAACAGATACTAATTTAGTTTACTGTTAATTTTTTTATTTTTTCTTATTTTTTTTATAAAACCTTACTTTTAAGTCTAGTTATTGATTTTTATTAGTTCACTTACTAATATTCTCAATGGTTTTAGTTGCTCTTACTTATTTTCAATCGATAATCTTAGGAATAATTCAAGGAATTACGGAATGGCTTCCAGTTAGCAGCAAGTCAATGGTTATTGTTGCTGGAAGATTCTTGTTTGGAGTTCCATTAGATCAAGGCTTGTTCATTAGCATTTTCTTGCACATGGGCAGTCTTGTTGCTTTAATAATTTATTTCTGGAAGGACTTAGTTGAAGTTTGGAATGAATTGTTTTATGGAATCAACGGTAGACACTTATTTTGGTTCTTATTCTTTGCTAGCTTAGTTACTGGAATAATTGCCTTGCCAATGTTATTCCTATTAAAAAATATCCTGGATGCAGGAGATTCTTATGAACCATTATTTACGATGCTCATCGGAGTATTCTTAATTATAGTAGCCTTCTTACACAAGAGAAGAAAAGTTACTGGAACTGATACTACTTTAACTAAGAAAAAAGGAGCTATTGCAGGATTCTTTCAAGGATTATCAATTATTCCTGGTTTAAGCAGAAGTGGGTTAACAATTTCTAGCTTGCTAGAAATGGACTTTCCTGTCAAAGATGCTTTGAAACTAACATTCATAATGAGTATTCCAGTTATTATTGGAGCTGAAATGGTTTTACCCCTCTTTCATAATTCATTCCAATTAAACACTCCACTACTAATTGGAGCCATAGTTGCAGGAGTTGTAGGATTCTTTTCAGTAGATTATTTGCTAAAAGTGCTAGAAAATGTAAATTTCTTCAAAGCAACCCTCATACTAGGAATAATTGTAATCATATTGGGAGCTAGTCTTGCATTATAATTACTGAAGATTTTTAACTAACGCTATTCTAATTTTACAGTATGCCTAAACTTACTGATTACTTAATTTACTTTTTAATTGGAGGAACGGTAACCGTTCTGATTACAGGTTTAGAAGAAACAGGTATGCCTTACTTGTCTGGAATTGCTACCTTATTTCCAGTTTTTACTTGGGTTTCATACTTATTTATAGGAGCTAATGGCAATAACGATGCAGTAGTACAGAATGCTAACTTTGTTTTATGGGGCACAATAGTATCATGGATTCCATATATGATTACAATAATATACTTCACTCCAAAATTAGGTGTTAACAAAGCAATTTTAGTATCAATGGGAGTGTTTCTTGCTTTTGCAGCAGTGTATATTCTTCTTTATCACTTATTTGTTGGAAATTAAATATATTGATCATCCAATATGTTTAAATATTATTCCGACTTACAATATTGTATGTCCAATAGGACATGGTGGTTTGGAATGAATTGTGAAAGTGGATATTGTGGAAGAAGTTTCTATACTAAGGAAGAGAAAATAAAATTCTTGAAAGATTATAAGTCTTCTTTGGAAAGTGAAGCTAAGGGAGTAGGAGAACGAATTAAGGAATTAGAAAAAAATAATTAATTCCAGAGGGCTTCTCCCTCTTTTCTTTTTTTAATAATGCTTTTTATACGCCTTTTTTCTAATTTTTTAAAGGTGGTTTCGTGAATATAATAATAAATTATTTGGGCGTTTTCGTTGCCGCTATTGTCAGTATGGTAATAGGTAGTTTATGGTATTCTGCTTTATTCGGTAAAGCTTGGATAAAATTATCTGGATTTACGGATAAACAAATGAAGGAAGCGAAAGCAAAGGGAATGACCATGCAATATATCGTTCAATTTATTGCAAGCATGGTTATGGCTTACATACTAGCTTTTTTGAATAATTATTTTCAAGCTGTCACCTTTGCTCAAGGAATGATGTTCGGATTTTGGGTTTGGCTAGGTTTCGCAGCTCCAATATTGTTAAATGATGTTTTATGGGGAGGATCGCCTTTCAAATTATATTTGATAAAGGTTACTCACTTGTTAGTTACTTTGACAATAATGGCGGGAATAATTGCCATTTGGTAGGTTGAAAACTTTTTTAATTTTAATTTCTCGGGAAGCTAAATTTCCCGAGAAATGCCTCTGTCTGGATTGCTAGTTTTAAGCATACAATTTATTGTTTAGTTACTGGTGATCTGGATATGATTTTAAACATTTCGAACTTGAATGTAAGAGAAATAGCGTTGTTAAGCCACTTAAGTGACGAAGGCTTTTTAGAGAGAAAAGGCAAGAACGTTTATTTCGTTTCTTGCTGATTTCCTTTTTTTAGCTTGAACTTAATTATGACTTCCGGCCGCAATTTACTGTGAAGAGCGCTTAAATTAAATAATATGTTTCTTATCTGTTGTTTTTTTGATAGAAATTGTTCCATGGTCTTTAAGTGTTTTTCACTTGGTATTCCAATTATTTCTATGTCATGCTTGTCTTTTAATTTTTCATTATTTTCTTCTTCATAATCTTCAATGACATGTTTTATGCTTTCCTCATTTGCTATAATTGGATCAGTATGAGTTATTCCAAAGTAATGTATTCTTTCTCCCACTGTTTGTCTAATAACTTTAAACCCTTCTTTTCTTAAGGCATCTTCAAACTTGTCTAAATGTTTAAACGACATTTTTTCACTCATTAGTTAATTATTACTTGTTTCTTCTAATTATATTGATGAATACAAGAAATTTAATGCTTTTACCTAAGAAAAAGTTAGATAATCTTTATTCCAGGGGTTCGTTTCTGCATTATCCTGAAGGGTTTTACGAAGGAAAACCTTTGTTTTTTCTTTTTAGTTTCAAATTAATTCCTTTGAATTGGCTTGCATCTTTGTTTTGGAAGGGCAAGTACTTTTACGAGGTTGGAAGACTATTCTGTAACAAATTGTTGTGGTTTAAATTATTTTATGGTAGATTTTATTTTGGAAAAAGTAGTTTTGATAAGAAATCTTGCATTGTATTGGATTATCATAAGTCTAGTTTAATTGGATTTTTTGCAAGAGATGAAATTAGAAGTGTTGGAGATAATTTGTTTTTAGGCAGGGCTTATTTTCTAGGAATTTTTACTTGTTATTTTGTGTTGAATTCTAATTAGATTTTTGAAGTTTGCTGTCTTAATTCTAACTGTCTCAAATTTTCGTCGATAATGTCCTCATTTATGTTAGCATTCATTCTTTTCTCAATATTTCTAGAACCTAATTCTTTGTGCAATTCATGTATTGCTACTGCAAGCATTATTTTCAAGTCTTTTTCGTTTAATTCATCGTTATCATTTATTTGTTCTAAATCTCTTATTCGTTGGATTTTCTTTTTAAGATTTTCTTCATAACTTTTAAATGCTTCTTGATTTTCAATTGTGTTTGTAACTTGTGTATTAATTCTATCTTTTATTTTTTCTTTTGAAATTTTTAATATCAGCGGGGTATCTGTCATTTTATCATAATTTTCTATTGAAGCATATCCTCTATTTCCCGCAGCTTCTAATGCAGCCTGAGTTAATAGTTTATTTAGCGTTGAATGAAAATAAGTTTCTTTTATTCGTTTTTCATTTGATTTTCCTGACAAATAATTGATTATTTCATTTGCTCCCCTGTAAACAAACTCTCGCAAGTCTTTGTGTATTAGATGATTAGCTTGCTTAAAGTGTTCTTCACTTAAATTTAATTGAGTTTGAACGCCTAAGTTTCCTTTAGTTTTTAAATCGTGAAGTGCTTGTTCAATTTGAGCAACATGTTCTATTTTATTTTCTATCCTATCACTTATTCTCACGCTATTTTGTCTTAAAGTAGTTGTTAAAAGATTTTTATGATAGTGATAAATCGAGTTATTCTCTGAAAATTTGAACAATGCATAACGTACGCTGTTTAACATTTATTATTTTTAGTGTTCTTTACAATAAATAAGCGTTTAGAGCGTATTGCTGCGCCATTCTGTGCGTGTTAAAGTAAGCCGCGTTGTATGCGATTCCATTTTTCATTATATTAATCCAAGAGTTTTTGTCATTATAGTACATTGGAATTATTTTATTTTCAAGTTTATCATATAATTCGTTCAAATCTTTTTGTTCATCATTATCATTTGTCTTATCTCCTATGCTCCAGCCGGTAATTCCTTCAGCATGACCTTCAAGCCACCAACCGTCTAAAACTGAAAAGTTTGGAACTCCATTATGTGCCGCCTTCATTCCACTTGTGCCTGATGCTTCTTGAGGTTTTAATGGAGTATTAAGCCATAAGTCTACTCCTGAAGTGATTTTCTTTGCAATGTCCATACTGTATCCTGAAATGAAAATACAATTAACACTTCCAGTCAACTTTTTAGTGTCTTCAACTAATTCTCTAATAAAATCTTTTCCTGCAAAATCATGTGGATGTGCTTTTCCTGACAAGATTACCTGTATCCTTGTTTTCTCGCTTATTTTTTTGAGCCTTTCTAAGTCTTTGAACAACAAAGTTGGTTGTTTGTATTGAGTCATTCTTCGTGCAAAGCCGATTGTAAAAGTATCATATTCGAATTTAGTTTTTGACATTAAATTTACATAGTCAATTAAGTCTTTTTTGGCTTGAACATGTGCCTCCCATACTTTGTCATTTGGAAGAGTTAAAGCTGTTCTCAGCATGAATGGATCGCCTTTCCATGTAGAAATATACTCGTTAAACAGATTTTGAAATGAATCTGAAGTCCAAGTTTTAGAGTGTACTCCGTTCGTAATAGCATGTATTTCATATCCAGGAAACATTTCTCTTGATACTTCACCGTGTTTCTTGGCTACTCCATTAACATATTTACTCAAGTTTAAGCCAAGGAGGGTCATGTTTAATTCATCTTTTCCTCCAAGTCTCTCCAATAATTCCAAATGCTTGCCTGTTCCCAATACTTTCTTCACTAAATCATATGAAAAACGATCGTGTCCTGCTGCCACAGGAGTGTGTGAAGTGAAAACGCATTTTCTTTTAACATGCTCTAATTCATCTTCAAAAGTATCATCATCTCTAATTTTTTGGTATATTTCTAGTAATTCCATTGCTAAGAGTGCAGCGTGGCCTTCATTCATATGATAAATAGTTGGTTGCAAGTGCAATGCTCTTAAAACTTTTATTCCACCTATCCCAAGAATGGCTTCCTGGCATAGCCTGTATTCAGAATCTCCTCCATATAATTGGCTTGTTAATCGTTTGTCATACTCGTTGTTTTCAGGCAAATTTGAATCCAATAATATTACAGGAATAGTAAATCCTTTCTCTGAAGTAATGTCATACTGCCAAGCAGTAATGTTGACTGTTCGGTCGTATAATTTAAGAGATATTTTGACGTCCAGTTTTTTACAGTACTTTCGGGGATCCCAAGGATCTGGATTTTCAGTTTGATTTCCGTCTTCGTCAATAGTTTGCTTGAAATAACCTTGTTCATCCAGTAAAGTGAATGCCGTTGCAGGAATGTTCAAATCAGCAAAAGCTCTTAGTGTATCGCCAGCTAGTATTCCTAAGCCCCCCGAATAGGTTGGAATTTCACTTTTCAATGCTATTTCCATTGAAAAATAAGCTATTCTAGTAGGATTTTCAACCCATTCTTCACTGTTAACGTTCATCGTACTTAAACATTAAGTAATTGCTTTTAAAATAATGTTTTAAAGAAATTGCATTATTTTTTCTAAGGGAAGGTATTTTATTTTTGACTATCCTAAAATCCTTAGTTTTCTTTTATTTAAGAGGTAGTTTATTGTGGTAGATGAATTTGATTCAATTATCTTAGACGTTAATACTGACTATCAGACATTATTGAAGAAAAAAGAAGCTGAAGGCCAAAATTTACTAGTGAAGGCACAGGAAAATTCCAAAAAATTAATTGAAGAAACTGAAGTAAACGCTAGAAAAGAAGGAGTAAAAATATTAGCTAAAAAGGATTCTGAAGTGAAAAAGAATCTTGAAAAGCTAGAAAGTGATTTTGCTAGTAAGAAAAAAAAGATTAAAGGAACCAGTAAAGGTTTAGACTCATTTCTGAAGAAAGAATTTTTGAAAAGGTTGGATGAACTTTGAGTAAAGCTAATCTAGTCAAAGTAAGTGTTTTAACTTCTAAAAGCATGAAGGATGACTTACTTGATTCCATGTATGATTTTGGAGTAATTCATCTGAAGTATTCTGAATCAGTTGAAAAACCAGATTATCCAAAGCATTTTGAAGAATTTAATTCACAAATTTTAAAAGTTCGTTTCTTGAAGAAAAAATACAATTTGACTGATTCTGAAAAACCATTTACCAATGTTAAAGAAGCTTTAGAAGAAAGCAAAAAAATTGATTTTGAAAGTTTTGAATCAATGGAAAAATCCAAGAAAGAACTTGAAACAGACTTGAATTCCTTAACTAAAGAACTAATTGAATTTGAAAAGTTTAAGAACTTAAATTATGGTTTTAAGGACTTGAATAATAGTTTGATTAAAACCTTTTACTCTGTTAAGCCATTTTCTAGCAAAAATGCGTTGATTAAACCTCTTTCCCAAGGATTTTTAGTATCTTTTCCTGTAAATCAAATCGAAAAAAACGAATTTTTAACCGAATTGCCTGAAAGTGATAATTACTCAAAACATTATAAGGAACTCCAAGAATCTTTGAAGGAAACTAAAATTGAACTGGAATTTTTTGAAAAGAAACTAGCTGACTTTGAAAAAAAAGTCATTAGCATTCTTCCAAAAATCAGCCCAATTATAGAAGAAGAATTTAGGAAACAAAGCGAAATCAAATCTTTTGGTTTAAATGGTTGTCTTGTTTATGTTGAAGGTTTTATTCAGGAAGAAAAATTCAAGCATTTTGAAAAAAAACTAGAAGATAAGCTCGGAAACAATAATTTTAAGCTATTGGAAATCGCTGAAAAAGATGAAAACAAGATTCCTACTTTACTGGAAAATCCATTAGTATTACGACCGTTTCAAGCAATGGTTGAATTTTCAAGCACTCCAAGCAAAGGAGATATCGACCCAACCGTATTTTTCTTCATCTTCTTTTCACTATTTTTTGGAATGATTTTAGGAGACGTCGGTTATGGGTTAGTCATCTTAATTGGAGCGTTATTCTTTGTTAACAATAAAAACATTGTAGTCAAAGTCCTTTCGAGATTACTTGTCTTTACAAGCATTTCCACTATTATTTTTGGTTTTATTTTCGCAGAATTCTTCGGAGGAGCAAACATTTTAGGCTTAATTCAAATGCATGCTTTAATAGATCGAGTTGAAGCAACAGGAATCAATACGTTAATTGAATTAAGTATTTTATTTGGTTTCATTCAATTAAGCGTGGGGTATTTGGTTGGAGCTTACAATAACTTCCATCACAAGCATACTAAACACGGAATAGCAAAAATTGCTTGGTTTTTGACTTTATTATTTGGTTATTCATTATTGGCAACATCTGGTTTATTCTTTTTTGCATTCGGACCGCTCGGTTTCTTAGGTTCAATTAACTTGTATTTACTCATTGCTTCAGTAGTATTGTTAATTATTACTGAAGGATTCTTGGGAGCAATAGAACTACCAGGATTACTTAGTAATTTTCTATCTTATCTGAGATTAACAGGATTAGGTTTAAGCGGTGCATTCTTAGCTAAAATGGTTCACGATATTCCCTTAACATTAACCTTCAGTGTAGGAGGGGTTTTATCTTTCTTGGGCTTCTTAATATTAATTTTGATAGGACATTCAGCGGCAATAGTCTTAGGAATCTTTGAATCAGGAATTCAAAGTTTAAGGTTACAGTACGTGGAATTCTTTTCAAAATTTTATAAAGGAGGAGGAATTAAATTCAAGCCTTTCAGAAGCTTGGATTAGTATTAAAAAAAGGTGAAAAATAAAAATGGCAGTAGATATAGGAATCGGATTAGTAG
>CABMDW010000043.1 GCA_902385045.1 uncultured archaeon
GCTTCTATTGCGTTTGCAGTTATGATACAAGGTCTTCCTAGAACTCCTCCTGGAGCTAGTTTTTCCAAGGTTAGTTTGTTTACTTTTTCAACGTCTACTCCTGGAATGTTTCTGCATGCTTTCCAGATTCCTTCGTCTTTACCATAAATTACTAGAACGCTTTTTGGTGTAGTGTATCCTCCTTTTCTTAATCTTGCTCTGCCGCTTCTTTTTTTTCTTCCTTCTCTTGCTCTTGTTAAGTCTTGAGTGTAACCTAGTTTTTCTAGTGTTTTTATTGCGTCTTTAACTTTCTTTATTTTTTCAAAGCCTGAGTCAATTACAATTGATTTGGTATTTTCATGTCCTCTTGTTTTTACTGCGTTGACATTGAATGACATTGTAAGGGCGCTTCTTATGGCTTTGTTTTTTTCTTTAACGTTAATTCTTTCTATAATTATTTTTTCTGGTTTTGGAGGGTGTGCTCTTCTTCCTTTTACTGCGTGTGGAACTCTTTTTACTTGACCGCTTCTTCCTCAATTTTTTCTCTTGGAAGTCTGGATTTTCCAGTGTTAATTGTTTGTCTCCAAGCATGTCTTCTTCCGTAGTAAGCTGCAGTGGTTTGTAATCCTGCTAGCCAGAATGATCCTTTTGGTTGGAATTTGAAACTAGCTTCGCTGAGGAAAGCTCTTTTGATTAAGTCTGGTCTTTCTTCTTCGTGAAATTGTTCTGGTAGTGTAACACTGCCAATTTTCTTTCCTTCCAAATCTAATATTTCTGCTTGCATTTAATTACCTTAATTTGTTGCATCTGTTGAAATCATTTTCAATTCTGTTTTTCGTGAAGCTTTATTGCTTTTGTTTAATCTAACGAATCTTAATGTTGGTCCCGAAATACTTCCTTCAACTGCAATATATTCTCCTTTCAAACTTTTTCCGTTTACAAAACCTCCTTTTGGAGTTACTTTTTCTGCTTCCTTTGAAATTAATAATATTCTTTTGTTTCTTTCAGTTCTTCTGTGGAATCCCATTTGTCCTGCTCTTGGAACCGTGTATTCTACTTTTGCTTGCGTTTCTCCTCCTAAGCTTCCTCCATGTCTTCTTGCTTTGGTTGCCTTATGTGGATTTAATGCTACTGCGAATCTTTTGTCTACTCCTTGCCAGCCTTTTCCTTTAGTTACTCCTACTACGTCTATGTAATCTCCTTCATTGAATACATCAGTAAGTGGAATTTCTTTTCCGAGCATGTTCTTGGCTTTTTCAATTTTTTCTTGAACGTTTGCTCCTCCTAAACTAATTTCAAATAAGTCATAGGTTTTCTTTAAACCAGTCTTCCAAGGCATTGTTGCCAAGTGTAGTCTAACATCAGTTGCTTGTTTCTTTAATTCGTCGCTTAATCCTTTTGCTTCTTTTACTTCAAAGTATTTTGATAATTCTTTTGAAGGTTTGAACACTTCTTCTCCCAAAACTCTTGAACCGAATTGTTCTTTCTTCAAGTAAACTATAGAATGAACTAGAATTGGTGGAATTTCAATTATTGTAATTGATCTTATTACTTCTTGTCCTTTGGTTGGGGCTTCAGAGTCATCAACAATTATGGCGTGAGTCATTCCGACTTTGTATCCTCCAAGTCCAGGAATTGGAAAGTCCTTGAAACTTCTCATTCTAGGAACTAATCTTGCTGCTCGGCTTCGGTGCCAATATGCTCTAGACCCTCTTACAGGTGAATGTTTACCCAATATACTTACCTTTTTCTATTCTAATCAGTGCTAATTTTTCTTGCTATTGGAGGTGTTTCTCTAAATAAAATCATTCCACCACAGTAAGAACATCTTACCATGTCTTGCAAGTCTGCATCTGAAAACTTTTTCATGCACTTTGGATTGGCGCATAGATAATATGACATAAGAAGAGATTCTGAATTTGAAAGTATATAAAGGTTTTCCTTGAAAAGGGCTTCTAATTTTAGTTTTTCCTTCTAAAAGGATTTTTTAAGCTCTTTTAGATGTTTTAAAGGCCTTTAAAGCCTTTTTTAGTCTTAATAAGGTTTTTAACATCTTATTGACTCAATTCCAGCATTTTTTAGTTTTTCAATTAATTCTTGTTTTTTTGAACAATTTTCCCAATCGATAAAAGCCTTAGTAGGTTTTACAGTGCATTTTGATATTATTTCAGGAAGTATTTCTAAGGCTTCTTTTATTTTGAATCCAGGGATAAAGTGACAGAAGTTTATTTTGTCTTTTAGTAAAGGAAGAAACTTTTCGCAGTAATGTCCTCCCCCGAAAGCCAAGGCACTTTCATGAGCTTCTTCTTTTACGCCGATTAATCTTGAAATTGTTCTGGCTATGATTTTCAAGTTTTCTTGATCTTCCCATTCTTTTTTAGTGGCTCCTATTTCAACAAACAAGACTGGTCCATGAAAGTCACTTGGTCCGTGATGAGTTGCTTCTAATGTAGTGCCAATATTGGTGTTGTTTTCTTCTTCAAGAATTTCAAAAGCTCTTCGCAAAAAATATCCTGAAGAATAGTTTAAAGTATTATCTTTTCCTCCGAACATTTTCTGTCCTATGACTCCAGTTGGATGAACAGTAAAATTAGGCTTGTCGTCTTTGCTTTTATGTGTTGAAGGAAACAAGTTTAATTCTTTAGAACTTTTTTCAGCCAAGAAATCCGCTTCGAAAATTTTTCCAGAAAATTCTTGGAAAGAATAATCTCTATTTTCCTCTAATCCTAGGTTCAAACATTCTTTATGAATATATTTTTTAACATTGTTTCCGACTTCATTGTCTACTGCTATGAATATTTTTTTCATTTAACGTATTATGTTTTTTATTATTTTAATTGCTGTTTTTTATTCTTGTAAATAGTCATATTTTTGCAATGGAAGAAGTTCAAGATAATTATTATTCTCGTCAATTATTGCTTGAAGGCTGGAATCAAAGTGCTATTTCGGATTTGCGTGTTTTAGTAGTGGGTCTGGGCGCAATTGGTAATGAGACGGTCAAAAACTTGTGTATGCTTGGAGTGAAACGGATTAGTGGGCTTGATTTTGATGTTGTTGAAGCCAGTAATCTTTCGCGTTGTTTAATGTTTAATAAAACTCACGTTGAAAACAAGGTTTTCAAGGCCGATGCTGTCCAAGAATTTGTTAAAAATAGATTTCCTCATGTTGAATTCACTAGTTTTAATTGTAAAGTAGAAGATTTTGATTTTGAAAAAAATTATTTCGACGTAATTTTATGCTGCTTGGATAATCTTTCTTCAAGACTTCATGTTAATGCGAATGCTTATTCTAAAAGCGTTATAATAGATTCTGGAATTTTTGGTTTTAATGGAAAAATTCAAGTAGTAGGTTTAACGGGTCCTTGCATTGAATGCGTTACTACTGATAGTGATTATGAAAAAATGTGGGAAAAGTTTTCTTGTTCTGGAGAAACATTACAAATAATTGAAGAAAAAGTTCCTTCATTAATTACTTTAGCTTCAATAGTGTCCGGACTGCAAGTTCAAGCAATGATTAATTATTCTATATTGAAAAACAAGGATTCTTATGCTGTTTTTTATAATGGAATGCAAAATTCTTTCATGAAATTACAAACTACTTTAAAGAAAGGTTGCCCTGTACATGTTGAAGAAAAACCCTTGGATTCTTGCTGAAACTTTTTTATATGTTCGCGTTCTTTGATTTCTAATGGATAAAGCCGGTTATATTGTCTTAGGTATAATTGTCGTATTTTTGGTAGGAATGTGGTACTTGTCCTCAGGAACTAGTAGCAATAGTGTACCATACTTTAGTGATGCTTCTCCTGTACTTTACTTTTATAGCGATACTTGTCCTCATTGCATTGCAATGAAACCAATTTTACAACAATTGGGTTCTGAAGGTTTTCGAATAAAGCCTATGGAATTACAAACTCATGGTAGTGATTTTACTAAGTATAATGTTCCTGGAACTCCTACTTGGGTAACCGTTAATAATACTGAAAGAATTGAAGGAGAAACAGATATTGCAACATTAAGAGCTTTCTTATTGAGAAATAATGCTAAAATAGCTTAGTTATTCAAAAACGTCTTTTATGTCTTTTACTGCTTCAGATGCTTTATCGCTTATTTGTTTTAGTTTTCTTCCGCATCTAAAGCATTTTTGATTTCCACTTATTATTGCATTATAACAATCTTCGTGATATGATGCTCCGCAGAAGCAATGTCCGTAAATTCTATTTTTAGGATCAGAAACTGAATTAGAAAACTTGCCTTTACATAGATCGCATTTTTCCACATTTTGTGGTTCAATTATTTTCTTTGGTTCTTCTTGTTTTACTGGTTGTTGAACTTTTTGAATCATTTGCGGTTTAGCCTGTTGTTGTGCTTGCCTTTTCCTATTTTTTTCTTCCAAGATTTTTTCTAATATTGATTCAGTTCTTGCCGGTTCTGGATTGCTTGTTTTTATTGTCGAATTGAATTTGACTAGTTGATTTTTATCTCCGTCAATGTAACTTGGAGAGTTAGCTTCAGGTTTTTGAATTGGAAGTTGTTTTGGAGTTTCGTCTTCAATTAATTTGAATTTGTCTTTTAATGCTCTTTTGATTTTTTCATAACCTTTTTCAGTAAGGGCATATTCATCTGATGCAATGTCCATTCTTTCAATTAATCCTTTTGAAGTGAGTTTTTCTACGCAGTAGTTAACTTCTCTGGTTGAAACATTATGTGCTGCGGCGAACCAATTTGGAGTTTTTCCTTTGCTTATTACTATTAGTAAGTCTTTTTCTAGTCCTTTTATTGGTTTTACACTGGGTTTTTTAGTGGCCGTCATTTTATCACTGCATAACTTATTTCAGAATAACTGTTTTTTGTTGTTTTAAAGAATTTTGTTTCAACGCCATTTTCTTCTTCAGCTAGTGGATCAATTACTAGTGCGACTTGATAGTCTTCTGGAAATAAGTCATTATGGGTTTGAATATCAGTATTTGATAAGAATGATCCGTAGCTGGGATGAGAATGTGCCCATCCTACTATGAATTTGTTTTTTAATTTTTTTGATAGTTTGTTAAAAGCGGGTTTTGAAAATCTGGCTCTAGTTGCGTTAGAATCATTTTCTGCTGTAATGTATTCTTCTATGATAATGTATTTTTTGTTCTTCCATTTTCTCACTTTTCCACATAGAAATCCTATTGCTTCACTATGTTTTTCGGCGTATTTTTTAAAACTTTCAGTAATATTTCGTAAAGTTTCTTCTATGATGTATATTTCAAATATTTCGTCCACGGATAAATTAGTTGTTTATACTTTAAACAAATAACGTTTTTTTATTTAGTTTTCTTGTTCGTATCTTTTTATTACCATAAAATAGACTCCTACTAGGACTACTACTATTAGAACTAGGTATAGTGGGTTGATTGTGCTGCTTGCTGAAGCAGGCTGTAATGGTAATGGCTGTTGTAACAGTACTTGATTATCATTAGTGAATTTGATTACTATTGGTTGACTATATTTGTCTTGAATTTGTTGTAGTTCACTCGTAGGAATTTGTATTTGTTTTTTACTTCCAACATCTAATGAAAACGAATCAAAAGCTTGAATTACAGCATTTGATACTGGATCTATTACAAAATATTGAATGTTGTCTAATGGAACATTTCCAGTGTTTTGAACTCCGAAATTCATTGAATTATTCATTTGATTTTGATCTAAGTTTATTTGTGGATTAGCTTTTACTACGTTTATTTGAAAGTCTTGTGAAATCATTTCTCCATCTTGGCTTTGAGCACTGGTAGTAAATATTTTTTCACCATATGCATCTGAACTTACTCTTAAAATAAAAGGCACTTTTCTATTTTCTTTTGGTCTTAGGTAAGTTACTAGCGGTAATGTTTTTACAAGTTCGTTACCAGAGTAAATGTTTATTGTTATTCCATTTAACACGTGATCTCCGATGTTAATGACATTAATCGTCATTGGAACTTGAGTGTTGTTTGGAACCATTTGATCTGGCGGATTAGTTACTTTGAGTAGTGTTTCATTGTCTAATCCCGAAGTAATTATTTTTACGTCGTAAGTTCCAGTAAAAGTTTGAGATTCGTTGTCTGTAATGTTGAATGAAAGGTTTTCTTCTGCTAGCCTTGTTGACATGGTAGTATTGAACCAGGCAGTTAATGGAATGCTTTCACCAGGATTTAATGTAAAAGTATCTGGAGTGATTGAAAATCGATAATCTAAGAAACTAGGGTCATATTGTATTGAAAATTCTTTTGCATTGTCTCCAGTATTTTCTACTATTATTGGCGTCGCGCTTTTTCTATTTCTTTTTATTGTTAAATCTGAAACATATTTTACTGTAAAGTTTATGTTAGGATCTATTTTCAAGCAGCCATCGTATGAAGATACTTGATAGTCTCCTTGTTTTATTAGTAAATTCCAAGGATAAGTGTTAGTTGGAGTGTCTTGACTTGGCGTTATTGTGACGTTGAATGGGATTTTTTCACCTTTAGGAAGACTAAAAAATTGAGGCGATACTGAGATTACGTTTTGTAGTTGATCAGGAAGGTTTAATTCTGCAGTAAATGGGCCTTCATAATCTCCATAGTTAGTGAATTCCATTTGAGTGGTTATTTCATTTCCTCTGGTAGTTTCAACGCATGCTTGTGATGATGGTGCACGTGTTAATCTTAAGTCAGTTGGAGTTCCAACTATTGATAAGTTTACTGGAAGCACTACTTGTTGTCCGAATAATTTGTCGTTCAATACGAATGCCCATGATAACGGGTTTCCTGGAGTAGTTGCAGGGAATTCTGCAGGAATGAAAACAGTAACTTTCAGAGTTCGTTCTTCATTGCTTTTTAGTTTGAATAGAGTTGATTCGTAATTTGTTTGTGCTTCTAGTGGAAAGTTTATTGAAGTTAATTCTATGAAAGTGTCTACTGGCATGTTGTTTTTTACGTCGACGTAATATTGTGCTACGTCTCCGTTAGTTACAATGTTGGTGGTGGCAGTAAGGTTTGCAGTAATGTTGGCTGGTATGCTAGTTTGATTTCCTTGAACGGTAATATTTATGTTTCCTGTTTCACTGCAAATTCCAGGAACATCCGCTTCAAATGGAATAAGATAAGTATCATTAGCATTGTTTATTGGAGTCAAGGTTAAGACGGCGCTATTGCCGCTGCTTGCATAAGGCTGGTATAATCCTCCTCCTGAGAAGCTGCATATAAAGTTTTTAGTGCAAGGACCTCCAAAGTTAAAGTTTATTATATTATTTCTAGGGCCATTGGTAAAACCAAAAATAATTGTAGTAGATTGCGTTCCACTTACACTGGTAATTTTAGGAGTAAAATCAAAGTTGTTTAAAACTCCAGAACTTACACAATCAGTTGCAATTGTGAAACAAGTTAATATTGTTAGTATTAGTAGTGCTTTTCTCGAAAACAACATGAAAAAATAATGGTTTTTGACTTAATTAATAAATAAGTTTTCAATATTTGGTAGCTAATTTATACTTTGAATAATAAATGTTTTACATGCCGGAACTTTTTTCCCATGAAGAACAACAAAAGTTAAAACCATTTTTTTCAAACACTCATAAAGGAATATTCGTTTTAAAGAATCTTCCCGAAGTCATAAGAGGAACCTTATTTTCTAGATACTCTAGAAGTCCAAAGAGTTTACGAAGATTATTCTTAGATGAATTTCAACCAGAATTACCCGAATTACAAGCAGTAACCGAACAACCTACTTTAACGCCAGAAGCAGTAGCTAAAGCGGAAGCTTTCTATGACCGAGTTTTAGGAGGATTCGGAGATGATTCAGTAGCAGAATTAGGCGGGGCACATCTTGCGTTAGAAGGAATTTCTCAAATTGCGGCAAAAGTAGTTGAAGATAGTAGATTAGGTCTTTCTCCGCTTGAAAAGAGTACTAGGTACGTAGAATTTGATAAAAAAGATGAAAACGGCAACTACAGGTATTATCGTGATCCAAAAATAATGAGTTCACCTTTTGCAGACGAATATGTAAAAACCATGAATCTATTATTTGACACTTATTCTGGGTTGATTCCAAAATTAAATGAGCATATTGTTGCAAAAAATAAATTAGAAGATTTTCAATTTACTTTGCCAACTACTAAACAAGTGATAAAATATTCTGACATTACTGATGAAAAAACCCGTAAAGATGCGAGCATTGCTTACAAGGCAGCTATCAGAGCAAAAGTTTGTGATACTTTAAGATATTTACTTCCAGCCTCAACCTTAACCAATGTAGGAACCTATGGAAACGGAAGGGCCTATGAATACTTATTACAAAAATTATATTCTCATCATATTGCTGAAACTAGAGGCTTGGCAAGAGAAATTCATGATGAATTAAATCAGACAATTCCTTCTTTTGTAAAGAGAGCAACTGAATTGCCTCACTTGAAAGAACGTTATCAGCGACCAGGATTAGTAAAAAAAGATTTGGATTATTTAGTGAAGCTTAGCGATCATGACCCTGAAGGGCAAGAAAAAATTATTGGAGGAATATTATTTGAATTAGGGCACTGCGATTATCAAAAAGGTATTGAAAGAGCTAAAAAAATGACTGAAGAAGAAAAAAGAAAATTATTAACTTCTTATATTGGAACGAGATCATCAAGAAGAGCCAAACCCGGAAGAGCATTTGAAAATGCTAGTATTGCTTTTGATGTTAATGCTGACTTTGGAGCTTACAGAGACTTACAACGACACAGAATTTTAACACAAGAAAGACAATTGATTTCATGTAATCAAGGTTATGAAACACCGGATGAATTAGTTGAAGCTGGTTTAGATAAACCTTATCATGAAGCAATGACAAAAGCTAGAGAATTATATGATAAATTAAAGGACAAAATGCCTTATGAAGCACAATATGCGGTTCCATTAGGTTACAAGCTCAGTTATTACATGCGATTTAATTTAAGGGAGGCATTTCATTTAATTGAATTAAGGACTGGAAAACAAGGACATCCTTCCTATCGAAGGATTTGCATTCAAATGTTTCATGATTTGAAAAAAGTTTATCCATTAATAGCAGAACACATGAATTTTGTTGACTTAAACGACTATAAATTTGCAAGAGCAGATTCCGAATTGAAAACAGCAATGAAGACCAACAAATGATTTACATGGATCCAAATTCATTTATTCAAAGAGAATTAGAAAGAAAAAATTCTTCAATAGAATTAATTCCATCAGAAAATTATTGTTCTAAAAATGTTCTAGAAGCCTTAGGCTCTTGTTTTCAGGATAAATATGCTGAAGGCTATCCTGGAAAAAGATATTATGCTGGCAATCAAATTGTTGATGAAGTAGAATTATTAGCTATTAGTAATTGCAATAAATTATTCGGTTCTAGTTATTCAAACGTTCAAGTGCATTCTGGAAGTAATGCTAATGCAGCCGCTTTTCAAGCTCTCTTAAAGCCAGGAGATAAGCTGTTGGCATTAGCTTTGAGTCACGGAGGACACTTAACTCATGGTTCTAAATTTAATTTTTCAGGAAAAACTTATGCAGCATCAGAATATTACTTGAATAAAGAAACAATGATGCTTGATTACGATGAGATAGCTACTTTAGCTTCTCAAATTAAACCACAATTACTTATCTGTGGTTTTTCAAGTTATCCCCGTAAGATTGATTTTAGTAAGTTTGAAAAAATTGCTAAAGAAAATGGTTCATTATTATTAACTGATATTTCGCATATTGCCGGTTTGATTGCAGGTGGAGCACATGAAAGTCCAATAGGTAAAGCTCAAGTCGTAACTTCAACTACGCACAAGACTCTCAGAGGCCCTAGAGGAGCTGTTGTCATGTCTACTGAAGAATTTTCTTCAAAGGTCGACAAAGCAGTATTTCCAGGATTGCAAGGAGGTCCATTCATAAATGCTATTTTAGCAAAAGCAGTTTGCTTTGATGAAGCATTACAGCCTTCTTTCAAAGATTATATTAGACAAGTATTAGAAAATTGTAAGACTATGTGTAAGATCTTTCAAGATAATGGATTTAAAGTAGTCACTGGTGGAAGTGATAATCATTTGTTATTGCTTGACTTATCTCAAAATGGTTTGACTGGAGCAGAAGCTCAAACTTTGCTGGAAAGTTGTAATATTACTAGCAACAAAAACTTGCTTCCATATGATTTGCAACCACCAACAGTTTGCTCTGGATTGAGGTTGGGTACTCCTGCGATAACAACTAGGGGATTGAAAAAAGAAGAAGTAATTGAATTAACTACTTTAATTTCTCAAATTTTATTAAAGAAAATTTCAACCGATGAAGCAACGAATAAGGTTTCACGTTTAGCCAAAGAATTTCCAGTATATTCTTGAGCAAGTCAATGTCTTTTATACATTAATTCGTTAATTTTCTTATAATGGCCGAAGAGCATTCTTTTGACTACAAGCTTATTCTAATCATACTAGTAATAGTCGTAGCTGCTGGCTTGACCTTCTTGTTTACTAGGCCGGTTGAAACTAATAATTCATCTTTAATTTCCACTGCTGAACCTAGTGTTTCACCGACTACAACCCAAGAAGTTGCAGTAGTCAATCCCCCTAAACCGTTGCCATTAACTATCACTGTAAGAGATTATGATTCTCTTAAACCAATTTCAAGGGCAATGATAAAAGTAGAATCTAAGACTTCAAGCCAAACGTTTTCAACTGATTATGCTGGAAAAATTTCTTTAAACGTTTTAGAAGACAATGACAAAGATTATCTTATTACAATTGAAAAAAATGGTTATGTTACTTATTCTTTTCACAGCATTCTAAAGCCTGGAACACAAGATGTAACTTTATTAAAAAATTCTTCTGATCAAGTAAATTATTCTGATTCTATTCAACCTCTTGTAGGAAGCACTACTGTGACTGCACTTATTAATGATCAGCCTGCAAGCCTTGATCCTTCTGCTAAAATAGTTTTAAGATCGGCTGACGGAAATGAAATCAGTGAAGGAGTTCCTGATGAAAATGGAAAATATGTTTTTTCTAATGTTCAAGATCAATTGGGTTATGCTGAATTAATTGGAAATGGAGTTTATTCAAGTACTAGTATTTTTTCTCTTGCAGATCAGAGTGTTGAAATTTCCACTTATACAAATGGTTATGCTGAAAGCAAGGGGATTGATTATCCTAATTTGAATGAAACTGATTTTATTTTGAATACTAGTGACAATGTTTCGGCTCAACTTCAAGTATATTCTGAAAACAGGTTAGTTTATGAAGCAACTTTGAATCCTTTAATTCCTGTTAAGGCTTTTCTAGATCCTTCAAAAAATGCTAACGCTACTGTTTTAGTGAATGGCATTGTTTTTACTCAGCAGGTTAATGTTGGCGAAACTAATTATTTCAATTATAGTTCTCTGGGCGATTATTCTGGAAAACATAATTTAGTAATAGATCCTGTTTTTGTTAATGGCACTAAAACGGATGCAAGCATTTCAATAATTCAAGGAGAATCAAAATTATTTGAAATACCTACTTCTAATCAAAGTCTTGACTTGCTTTTGGACGAAGGAAGTTATGTAGTTAAGGGCAGTACTGGAAATGCAAGAGGAGAAGCTCAAGTTTCTCTTGATTCTGATAAGTTGTTAGTTCTGCAATTATTTACTGGAAGTTTTATTGTAACAGTAAATACTTTTGATGAAAGTGGAAACAGCACTTCTGCACAGGTTTCTTTTGAACAAAAAACTCAACAATCTTGTTTTGCTTTTAATGGAGTCTGCCAGTTTCCGGCTACCGGAGGAAAAACAGTAATTACTGCAGCTAAAGATGGATTCCTAGATTCTACGCAAACTGAAATAGTAGATAAGAATTTAGTTTTAAATATTACTTTAATAAAATCATTAGAAAATTATTCTACTCCTCAAGTTTTTTACAAGGGATTTTATGATTCTGGAATAGAACAGAAGTCTCTATCTTATGGGAAAGAATATGATTTAGCATTTACAGTCATATCTCAAAAACCAGGATTATTTTACTTGAGAACTTCTGCAGATAGTGAAGATTTATTGATTTTAAGAAAATCTTTTACTTCTAGTAATGTTTATTTTGTTTCAAATGATTTTCAGAATAATCCTTCTTGTAGTGAATCAAGTAGTTTTGGAGAGTCAAATTCTGGTTTCAAGTGGATTGTAGTAAAATTTGATTCCGGAATAAATGCTGAAAGTTTCAAGGTTAAAGTTTCAGATAAGTTAATCGGAATAAAAAGCCTTTTAGTTAGTTTCAAGGCAGTTTCTCCTGAAAATTTCACTAGCCATGACAATACTGAATCTCGAGGAATAATTGCTTATGGAAGGGGAGCTAATTCTTCTGGAGTTAATTCTGACGTTTTAAACTTGTTGAATACGCCTGCACATCCTGGAGAAGAAGATGCAATATACTTTGGAATAGATAAAAATGGGAATCCAACAGTAAACAAGCCATCTACTAGTTTCTATTTGGACAACATCTATCCTGCTGATTCAATTAAAGTTTTTAGTCCAAGTCAAATAACTTTAAGATTAGAAGGGCCAAACAAGAACTGTTATTCATTTGCTAGTTATAATGGAAATTATTATTTGCTTTTGAAAACAGATTTTCTCAATCCAGGTTGTAATGTACAAAGTACTGAAGGCACTTTACCTTCCTTGACTAGCGGTGACAAATTAATTGCTTTGATTACTGCGGCTCCTTCAAAGCAAATTACAATTCTAATTAATGTTACAGTTCAGAATTTCAAGTTTCATGTTGCAAATGATTATGCTGCATCACAATACTTTTCAAAGATGATCGTAATAGGTTCAGATTCAATGATTCCTTTGAAATTATCGCTTAACTTGAACAATCAATTAGGTTTATCTGGAATTCAAGAGACTAAAACCGATAACGGTTTTGATTATTCTTTTGACAGTCCTGATGTGAAGTTGCTTATGTGGAATGGAATTAATCCACAATTGTCTATGAGTGTAGGTTCAAAGAATTTAGCTTCATGGATTTTTGAAAGACCAACTGCTCCAATTGAATTTCCAACAGAATCTTTAGCTACAGCATCTCCAGATCAATGCGTTGGAGAATCATGTTGTACTAGCTTTTTCTGCGATTCAACACAAACAAAAAATACTGTGAATACTTTTGAAACTAATTCAGCAGATTTGTTCAGAAAAACTTACTTCCGAAGAAATTCTGCAGAAGGATTGCCTTTCAATTTAATACAGGCTAATGGAAAAATTCCAAGTAGATCTACAATTGTTTCAACAACTCAAAATAACAATATTAAAGATTTAGGTTTTCCAGTTGGTTCTTTTGCTCCTGCAACTCAAAAAATATCATTAAGGCCGCAAGCAAAAGATATTATTGATTTGCAACAGGATTCAGAAATTATTACTTTGACTCCTGATGATTACTTAAACGGACAATGTCAAAATTCTGTTTTGCTTCAAGGATTCCAACATTCTACTAGCACTTGTGTTTATGCAACTAAAAATCCAACTTTACCGACAATGGCTCAAACGCCTTCAGCTCAAGACAATAAGCCGATTAGTGATGCGCAATATAATGATGTGAAGAGCAAGGAAACTGATGATTCTTATAATGCTTCAATTGATGAACCAAGATATTTTAATGTCACTTACAAAACTTTAGTTTTTTCTCAACCTGCTGGAAGTGCAATAGGATTACCTGCAGTGACCCCTGAAACTACTAGTGATTCTTGTGATGGATTTGGAGTTGCTGCATTAAGTTCAAGTTTAATCGGAGATGTTTTATCTGCTTTTGTAGTGACTGAACCGGTTGGCGCTGCATTACAATCAGTAGGAAAAGGAATTGCAACTGGTTGTACTGCTGCAGGAAGTGTAGAAGCATATGTTCCTTATTGGGAAACTTTAATTTATGCTGGAAATGATTCGCAAAAAGGAATATCTTTAGCAAAACAAAGTACTCCTAATGTAGTTTCTGCTATAGATGGATTGCCGCGTTGGACTTATGCTAGATGCATGGGTAAAACTTTTGGTAATGTTGGAACAGTTTCAGTTTCGTTATGCGTTCAAACTTGCAGACCTAAACCTCCAGTAGTAAACATTTATGCTGACGGAGATAATTTTGTGGTAAGAGCGGCTTATGGAGTTGATGAAGCTTGTAGAAAAGTATCGCCTAACCTGCCTCAAATTCTTAACTTGAAACAATCGAATGGAGATCTAGGTTGTGATTATGGTTGTTTAAAAAAGAAAAGCGAAGCTGGTTTATGGAATAAAGTTTCTTCAAATCCTGGTGTTTCATTAGCATTGCAGAACTTATGTAATTCAGGATTAGATTTTATTAACACTCTAATGAATGGAAATAGTATTTACCAATTATCAGAAGGTGAAGCTGGAGGTTATGTTCCTAGAGCTGCTAAGATTTTGATCAATTCCTTATTGTCTTCAGCTGAAAGCGACTCTGGCAGTGATAATAATCCTTCAAAATTTGAGCAGATTTTAAGTGATGCCATAAGCTTGGCTTCTGGTTCTGTAGTTAACGTTGCTTCTAATCTGGTTAACGGACTTCAAGACTTTCATAGTGATTACTCTAGTTCTTGGGTTGGTTTCAGTCAGTCATTCCTTTGCAATAAGGGTGGAGGAATTGATGATCAATTCTTAAATGTTTTAATGCAAAGTTATCAAGAAAATCCAAACATCTTTCCGAATTCCGTTTCTAATGTAATGCAAAACAAGGACATTGGGAGCGTATTACTGCAAGAAAGCTTAACTGATGCAGGACAAATTGGTTTGAATGCTTTGCTAGGAAAATATCATACTGTAGATACTAGTGCTCCTAGCACGCCACTTAATTTGTCTGCTTTTACTTTCAAACCAGAATACAGGCGCAATTGTATTCCTCAACAAGAATCTTCTTTCGTCTTGTCTCAAAGTGATTTTAGAGCATTCCAAAAAGAATTATTCAAACAAGCTGCAAATGCTCCGTCTATTTCTGGAACCAACTTTATTCAGAATTCACAAGACTTTATCCAACAACAGTACACTGATCAACTTACTTTCTACTCCAAGGTGGCAGGTTATCATAAGGATTTAGGATTATTGCCTAAAGATTTGTATGTTGAAGCAACCTTTGATGGAATTCCAGTTTCGCCATACAGTCAAATTGGTTTGATAATGTTTAACGACGGCGACGTCAAATCAGATGGCAATACTTTACATAAGTCTAGCCTTAAGTTTAAATTTTTCTTTGTGAAACCATACATTATTTGCGAAAATCCTTGATTCTAAAGAATTAAATTGAACTAAAAGCTTATTTCTAATTATGATCTTATCAGATAAGGATATTAGGGCTGCAATTAAGAAAAACGAAATTAAAGTAACTCCGTTCGTTGAAGAAAATGTTCAACCTGCAAGCGTTGATTTGACTTTAGGTAATAAAATTAGGATTTTTAGAAAAGACAAGTATTTTTTAATTGACGTTAAAGAATCTCAAAACTTTACTGACTTGATTGACGTTAAAGACTCTTTCATTTTGCACCCTGGAGAATTCATCTTAGGTTCTACTAATGAAATTATAGGCTTGTCTGGAAAGTTTACTGCTAGAGTTGAAGGAAAAAGTTCTTTAGGAAGAATCGGAGTAATCACTCACGCTACTGCAGGCTTTATTGACCCTGGTTTTGAAGGAAATATTACTTTGGAATTAGGAAATGTCGGAAGCTTGCCTGTAAAGTTGTATCCTGGAATGAAGATAGCTCAAATTAGTTTCTTGCAAATGAGTTCTGAACCTGAAAAATTGTACGGCGAAGGAAAACTAAACAGCAAATACAAGGGAGATAAAGGACCAGTAGAATCAAGAATTCACTTGAACTTCAAAAAGTAACTTACAAACAATTAATAAAATCTACTTCACTATTAGTCTAAATGATTTATTCTCATTTACTAGAGCATGATAAAAAGTTAGAAAATTGGATGAAAGATTTACATAAGAATAAAGACAAACAAAAACTTGTCGTCCTTTCGTTGATGCCTTATTCTCATTCGGTACTAAAAAACTCTGATTTTCAAAAATATTTAAAAGATTTTAACTTGAATGATTTAAGCGTTAGTGGAATTTACCACCGTAGACAACATGTACTTGCTAAACTGGATATTTTGAATGAAGCAATTGAGTATGCTCAAAGTAGGGTCATAAAAAGTTCTCATCCGTTCATTCAAGATTTAAGGGACGCATGGAATACTAATTCCAAATTAAGAGAAAAAGTGAACGAATTCAAGCAAACTTTGGAAAAAGCTTTAAAACATTATAATAAGCAGACAGTATTGCTTCAATTAATGAAAGCCAAGAAACGTATTAATCGAGAGAACTTTGGAAATTGGAAGAAACACGGAGTCGATATTCCTTTAGAAGATATTGAAGTAACAAGGGCATTAGAAGACGAATATTATAAGCGTGGAAACGTTGAATTTTTTAAAGCAGAAAAATTAGGCGAGGAATTACAAAAAAATCCTTTAACTAAATGGTTTTCACCGTCAGTTGAAGAAGTAAAAGAAATTTTAAGAGAAAGAGCAAAAAACGGTTTAAGTGGAAGCTTCTAGAAATTAAAAGTAGTTTATTTTCCGCAAACGCGTCTTAGGATCTTGTAATCGTTTTCGTTCATCATGACTGCTATCTTTTCTTTTCCGCCGAACATGTCATAATAAGTTATTTCACAATCACATTTTCCTAAAGCCTTGTCAGCAATTTTAGTAATAGCATCTACGTAACTTTTTTTGATTGAAACATTCTTGATTCCTTTAAACTCTAGAGTCTCTTGAGTTAATTCAATTGAACCTTGTTCTCCTTGAGCATTATAAACAATTATTTTTTTTATTGGACTTGCAACTGTTACTGCCATATTCCTTACCTTATACATATCCATTAGCATTCGTATAATTTAAACAATTCTCTTGCCTAAAGTATTTATATTCCTTTAAAAAGGATTTTTAAGATAAAACCTTCATACTATACTAATTCACTATCAAGAGCGTTTATTCAATGGATTTTAAGAAACTAAGAGACTGCGTTTGGGAATCAAAAGGAGAAACTCCTGTTCCACTACGAGTTTATGCTAATGATCTACTGTTCGCTGGATTGAATAAAGATAGAACCATGAAACAATTAGAAAATGTTTCTCATTTGCCTGGAATAATTGATGCTGCAATACTAATGCCAGATGGTCATGAAGGATATGGTTTTCCAATAGGTGGTGTAGCTGCCTTTGATGCCGAAACAGGAATAGTTTCACCCGGAGGTATTGGTTTTGATATTAACTGCGGGGTAAGATTGCTTTCTACTGATTTAACTTATGCTGATATTAAACCAAAATTAAAAGATTTAACCAATGAATTGTTTAAATCAGTTCCTTGCGGAGTAGGAAGCAAATCACAGATAAGATTGAATGCAAGTCAATTAAGCGAAGCCACAAAAATTGGTTTAAAATGGTGTTTAGAAAACGATTATGCTGTAAAAAACGATTTACTTCACTGTGAAGAAGGGGGAACGATTTCTGGAGCAGATCCTGAAAAAGTTAGTGACATGGCTAAGAAAAGAGGAGGCCCGCAATTTGGAACGTTAGGATCAGGAAATCATTTTCTTGAAGTTCAAAGGGTTGATGAGATTTATGATCCAGAAATTGCAAAAGCCTTTGGAATAAATGAAGTTAATCAAATTACTGTAATGGTTCATTGCGGTTCAAGGGGTTTCGGACATCAAATTTGTGACGATTATGTTAAAGCAATGCTTCCAGAATTTGACAAGTTTAATTTACCTGATAAGGAATTATCTTGTGCTTCTTTAGAAGAAAAAGTTGCTCAGGATTACGTAGGCGCAATGAATTGTGCTGTTAATTTTGCTTTTAATAATCGTCAAGTAATTTCTCATTTTATTAGGCAGTCTTTTGAGACTGTTTTCAAGAAGAGTTGGAATGACGATTTGAATATTCAGTTAGTTTATGATGTTTGTCATAATATTGGAAAGGTTGAAGAGCATAATGTTCAAGGCAAGAAACGTAAACTATTCATTCATAGGAAGGGCGCTACTAGGGCTTTCTGGAAGGGACATAAAGATTTGCCTGCAGATTATAGGAAAGTAGGTCAGCCTGTAATAATTCCTGGTAGCATGAATACTTGTTCTTATCTTTTATGCGGTTTGCCTGGTTCTGAAGAAACTTTTGGAACAGTATGTCATGGAGCAGGAAGATTAATGTCTAGACATGAAGCTGCAAGAACCTTCAAGGCTAAAGAATTAGTAAAACAAATGGAAGACTCAGGCCAGTTCATAAGAAGTGCTACTAAGGAAGGCTTAATTGAGGAAGCAGGTGGAGCTTACAAGAATGTTTCGGACGTAGTTGAAAGCATTGAAAGAGCTGGCTTAGCTAAAATAGTTTGCAAGTTAACTCCCTTAGGAATAGTTAAAGGTTGAATTTTTTAATAGTAATTCACTAATTTTGTTATGGATTTTAGTTTTATAACAAACCTAGCTTCAGACAAATTGTTGCTATTCCTATTCATTTTTCTTGTTTGTTTAATTATACTTTGGATTTTAATTCGCTTGTTTAAGAAAAATCCTTCAGAGCAGAAGCAAAACATTTCAATTGCATTTGAAGAAAAGAAAGTTGAAGAATTAAAGAAAGAAGTTTTGAAGCCAATTCCTAAAGATTTCAATGCAAGCAAAGAAGTTCTTCCAGAATTAAAACCTGAAAAAGAAGAAAAACAAAAACTAGTTTCTTTTGAACAACCTCAATTTCAGCAAGTTGTTTGGCCTAGAGTTACGCCTACTATTTCAATACCTTCTACTCCTGAAGAAGGACCAAAACCTGAAGAAAAGCCTGTTTTGCCCGTTCCATCCGTAAAGCCTGCTGTACCTGAAGTGAAGCCAGACATTCCAAAAGAAAAACCTAAGGCCAAAAAGAAAGAGGTTGTTAAAACTAAAACTGTCAAGAAAGTTGCAAAGAAAAAAATAGTAAAGAAAAAAGTTAAGTGATTCTTATGATTGAAAGTCCCAAATTAATCGTTTACATTATTTGCTTTTATTTTTTGGTAATAGGTTTGCTTCAAATTGTCGTAGGATTTTACGGATTAAATTACGGCCTCCCTCAAGAAGTCATTCAAGCGGCTGATTTTTCTTCTACTGATCTTAATCTGTATTTAGAGTTGGCTATTGTAGTTGGATTTTTAGATGCTATTTGCGCTATTTTATTATTTTCTTTCAATAATTGGGCTAGATATGCTTCAATTATTCTTGGAATCTTTTCTTCACCAGGCTGGGTTGGAGTAGTATTGATGTTAGTAATTCTTTACTTCCTCTGGTGGTATAAGCCAGTCATTAACTTGTTCGTAAAAAAGACGAAAGTTAACGAATGGGGAGAAGAAATTCCTTCATAGTATTTTACCGAATGTTTTTTAGTTGTACTTATTCCTAATATTATCTTATGAAAAAGGTATTGGTTACTGCAGCACTTCCTTATGCTAATGGAGACATTCATTTGGGACACATAATGTCTACTTATTTGCCTGCAGATGTTTTTGCCAGGTTTAACAGATTAATTGGAAGTGAAGTCGTTTATGTTTGCGCTAGTGACGAGCATGGTTCTCCAATCATGATTAATGCTGAAAAAGCAGGAAAACCAGTTAAGGAGTTCGTACAATTTTATCATGATGAGTTCAAGAAAGTTTTTGAAAGCGTTGGAATTTCTTTTGATATCTTCTATCATACTGATTCTCAAGAAAGTCAAGCTCTAGCTAATGAATTTTATGAGAAGGCCTTGGAAAAAGGTTTCATTGAAAAGAAATTAGTTAAACAATTGTATGATGAAAAAGAAAAAACATTTTTATCAGATCGTTTTGTTAAAGGAGAGTGTCCATTTTGTGGAGCTCAAGACCAGTATGGTGACGGTTGTGAAAAGTGTGGTAAAGTTTATTCGCCTCTCGACTTGAAAAAACCTTATTCTATTTTATCAAAACAAGCTCCAGTAATCAAAGAATCAACTCACTTATTCTTCAAACTAACTAAAGCCAAAGAATTATTGGAAGAATTTCTTGAAAA
>CABMDW010000044.1 GCA_902385045.1 uncultured archaeon
AAACTAAAGACAAATTCAAGCATTGAAAATGAATCAACAGCCATATACTAAGTAAGGGACTAAGCACGTAAAAAGCATTACAAGACTTCTAAATAATCTTTTTCAGATTCCAATTCTTTTTCAATTTCTTTCTTCATTTTCTTCTTTTCTTCTTCAGTCATGCCAAAATGAATGCCAACTGCACTTTCAAAAGCATCTCCTATTGGATCTTCATGAAAATTAATATCACGAGAAGAAGATTTTGAAAGTTTATCTTGTACGGATTTCAATAATTTTTTACGCGTACTTTCAAAGGAAGGTAAAATAGAATCATCATAAGTGTATTTGTTCTTATCTTCTTCAGACTCTTCAGTTTCTTCTTCAACCATAATAACCTATTAGTTGAACTAAGATAAAAAGCATTTTTCAGCTAAAAAAACTCTTTAGAATAGATTAAAAAAAGCAGTTTAACTAATAAAGAAGAAATGAATCCAATCAAACTATTACAAACAACTAGACCATCTAATTTACACTTGCAACAAGTTTATGACAATAGAAGTAAAATAAAACAAAAAAAATTTATAGAAAACCAAGTACCATTAACAGAAAGAGATACTCTTTATGCTTTATTTAAGACGAAACAAGAGCAACAGGCATTATACTATATTCAAACTACACCAAAAATAACTTCACATCATATTCCAGAAATACTCTCAACTAAGCAAGAAATAACCGGACTATTGACAAGGCTGAACGCGTTAACCCAATACAGGTTAACAAATAAAGAACTAGGAAAAACAATTGCAAGTCCAAAAGAATATTCTGAAGCACTAAAAGCTAAAACAGAAGAATTAAAACAAGCACTACTAGAAGTATTAGCTAGTAAATGAATAGAAACTCGTCTAAAAAACTAAAAGTCAAGGTTTATATTCTTTTAAAAACAAATTTATTTTGTAAATTATTGAACCCCTAGTTAGAGACAGGAGTTTCAAGCAACTTGAGTGATATAATGTATAAATTAATGACGTTTAAAGATTCAGTAAGAATTCCGCCAGCAATGCTATCGGAAGACTTGAAAGATAGTGTCTACAACCTACTAAACGAAAAACTAGCAAGAACAATTCACAAAGACTATGGAATCATTATTCTAGTAGAAAATCCTGAAATCAAAAGCGATGGTAAAATAATTCACGGAGATGTAGGAGTATACGTTGACGTAGAATTTGATTGCCTAGTATTCGCTCCTAAAGTCAACGAAGTTGTTGAAGGAGAAATAAGTGAAACCGTAGAATTCGGAGCATTCATAAACTTAGGACCAATGGACGGACTAGCACACGTATCTCAAGTATCAGACGAATTCATGAGTTTTGATAAGAAAACAGGAGCACTCGTAGGTAAAAAGTCAAAGAAATCAATCAAGAAAGGAGAAATAGTAAAATGCAAGATTGCAACACTTTCATTCAAAGACAACGTACCATCAAGTAAAATTGGAGTAGTTATGAGACAACTCGGACTAGGAAAAAGCAAGAAGTGAAATTAAATGGTTGAAAAAGCAGATAAAAAATCAAGATTGATAATTTCAGGAGACGTACTACCTCCAGGAATATTACCTGAAAATCTAACCAAGAAATGGGAAGGATACATTTACGTTGAAGATATTAACAGCGAAATAGCAAAAAAAATTAACGCGCAAATACAAGGAAAATACGCGCTAAAAATAGGAGAAAGATAAAAAGAGGTTATAGAATGAATATTACGATTACACAAGAAAAAAATAATAAGTCAATGAAAAGACTAGAAATCAGTGCAGAACTAAACAATGATGGAAGCACTATTTCAAGACAAAAAATAAGAGAAAAAATAAGCGAACACTACAAAAAACCAGTAGAACAAGTACAAATTGTAAAAGTAGAACAAAAATACGGTTCAAAGAAAGCATTAACTTACGCTAATATTTACGAAGAAGCAAGCTTAGTTCCAGACAATTACTTAAACAAAAGAGGAACTAAAAAAGAAAAGAAAGCTTAAGTAGTAACGCATAACCACAAATTAAAATCTGTTTCATTAGAATAAGATTTTAGAAACAAGTAATCAGAATGAAATGGAAGCAAACCTCCAACATTCAAAGAAACTCTCTCATTATTAACAGAAAAAGTAACGTTACCATTAGACTCACTTAAAACACTAATTCCATTTAAAATATAACAATAATTAAACTGAGAAGGAAATCCATAAGTAGTATGTTTAATACTAAAATTGGAATCAGCAACAGGTGCTAGATTAGAAGATGAAGTTTGATTGACCGGTGCTTTTTGAGAACCTAAAATTAAACCAGTAGTAGTCTGATAACTGACATTTTGAGTCACAGAACTAGAATCATAATGAAAATACTGCACTAAATATCCAGTAACATTATACAATCCAAAACACAAAATAAGGAAAACAAAAACATGGAATAAAGTTAATTTCATTTCAAAGAATATTATTGCAAAAGACGATTAAAAACCAGTAAGTCAAGACTTAACATAATACAATTCTAGAGAAATTAGAAGTCGTGTAAACAAAAGAGCATAATAAGTCTTCAAAACACGTTCAATACGATCATTCAACTGCTGCAAAGTATAGTAAGTCTTACCGAATTTTATCTTACTAAAATCTTCAGAATAAGAATAACTATCATGTAACAAACTATTACGAATTCCTACTTCTACCACACCAAAAATTTCAGAACCCTTGCTAGCCAACTTATAAAAATCAAGTTTTTTACCCAAACTCAAAGGATTTTCAAAATAAAACTCTTTATTACTAGCCAAATACAATTTAATCAAATCCTTATCATTCAAAACACTAGACAATTTCTCACTCAAGAACGAATAAATGATTGAAGCTGCAAGCAAACGTGAAGCAGGAAAATTTTCTTTTGGGTTAAAAGAAATATTACCTTTCTTAAATTCATTATTTTTTAATTCAGCATCACGATAAATTCCATTATAAATCAAAAACAAGTTCTGAACATTATTCACTTTATCTTCAGTCTTAGTTAATTCGTTGAAAACAAACTCTTCAAAAGCATCCATTTTATTACTTAAAACTTTTCTAGAATACAAATCCCTCCAAAAAGCATGAAAATTAGAATATTCTTTCCCGCCATATTTTTCCTTTAAACTATGATAAATTTTATCAACAACAGCATTCTTCATTGAAATAATTAGAAAAACAGATTATTAAAAGAACAGCAATGCATAGAAAAAGAAAGAGTTTTTAAATTTGATTCAACTAAACCATTAGCTATGAACTCTATTGAATTAACTGACGTTAATTTATTCTATGGAAAATTCCAAGCCCTCAAAAACATTACTTTAAACATCAAACAAGGGGAATTTTATGGCTTATTAGGCCCAAACGGAGCTGGAAAAACAAGCTTAATTTCAATACTATGCACTCTAAGAGAAAATACTAGCGGAAATGCAGTAGTCAACGGTTTCAATGTTAAACAAAATCCCGATGCAGTAAGAAAAAGCATTGGAATAGTATTCCAAGATCAAGCCATTGACGACGATTTAACAGGAATACAAAACTTAGAATTACATGGAGAATTATACGGAATCAAAAACGTCAAAGAAAAAGCACTAGAAGTCTTACAATTGCTTGAATTTACTGACAAAAAAGACAATTTAGTTAGAGAATACTCTGGAGGAATGAAAAGAAGACTAGAAATCGCCAGAGGATTAATGCATGAACCTCAAATACTATTCCTTGACGAACCAACAGTAGGATTAG
>CABMDW010000045.1 GCA_902385045.1 uncultured archaeon
TGGAAAGGGAGGAAAACCAGTAGCTTTCAGTATTACCAACAATGCAGATTGGGCTCAAGTTGATTTAAGCCAAACTTATCCAATGAGTGGTTACTTTGCTAAAAGTGATAATGGGTGTTACATTCAAGCGTTACCTGGAGTTACATCTACAACTAAAAAACCATCTTTGCAAAAAGGATGGAATTTGTTTGGAGTCGGATTGAAAGATTTAACAATAAATGACAATGTGTTCTCTGATTGCAGGTCTAAAATTACTGGACCATTCTTCATGTTTGATAACAGTGATTACAATCAAGTAAGCAACTTACAAGTCGGAAGAGGTTATTGGGTTCGACTAACTGACGTATGTACTTTACAAGTAGCTAACATAAAGAATGGAGGAGGAAGTGGAAATAATATTCAAAGTTCAGCAGTAGGAACAAGTGGAATAATAAAAAGTACTTCGGCTGTTAAAGATTTAAGTGTAAGAGAAACCACTTCTTAATCGTTTTTCCAAAGCATTTTATTAATAGTAATCCTATTACTTTCATGACTCAAATTCAAAGACCTAATGGTCCAATGAGTGCAGCAGGAATTCAGAACTTTGGATTAACGGCTAGCACCATTCAAATAGAACCTAAAATAATCATCGGAGCAATAGTTGCATTCCTAGTTGTAGTAATATTATTCAACATATTCTAAACTAAAACTTCAGAACCAGAATCAGTAACTATCAAAGTTGTTTCAAACTGACTTATTCTACTTCCTTTTTCTTCAACTAATACATTATGGGCCTCTAAATTTCCATTTCTAACTAATTCTCTTAAGCCAATATTATACTCTTCTATTCCTAGCCATCTAGAACAAAATGGAGTAAATTCATAATCTTTCTTTATCACTTCCAACAATTTTCTTGAAACAGGATTCCTAATTGGCTTATCAGAAATCAAAGAATAAATATCAGCATAATCACTTTCAGTAATATAGCCTCTTCCCGTTGAAGTAAAGGGCTCTATTGCAAAAACGTCTCCACTTGCTAACACATGAGAATTTTCTCTTTTGACATTAGGGAATTCTATTCCAGCATGCAAATTATTTTGTTCAACAGCATGACCTGACAAATTTTCAATCGGCTTGAATCCGTGACTTTCAATTGTTTCTTGAATTATTCCCCCAATAAAACCAACTTCAACTCCGGGCTTTACTAGAGAAACTGCTTTTTCTAAAGCTTCTAAACTAGCATCTACTAATTCTTTGTTTTCGCCAGTAAAATCAATAGTAATAGCATAATCAACAAGCCAACCGTTTACGTCTACTCCAATGTCAACCTTCAAAACCATTTCAGAAGTAATAGTTTTCTCTTCATTCAAATGAGGAGTATAATGTGCTGCAATTTCATTTTCACTTAAATTAACTGGAAAAGCAGGCTTTCCTCCTAGCTCTTTAATTTTATTTTCAATAAGTTCTGCATATTCTCTAAAATTTAATCCTATTTTTCCAGTTTCGCGAGCAAACTGTTTTACTTGCTTTGCAATACCACTAGCCTTCAAATGATCTTCATTCATAATAATTAAATGAAAATACTAAAATTAAAGAGAGTATGGTTTGCTTTCACGATAAAAAGTACGAATTCTTTTTAATAAATCTCCTTTGGAAACTTTAGAACCTAAATTTAATTTTAATGTAGGTAATTTTCTTAATTTCGAATGAGAACGATTATATTCTTTCAAAAAAGCTCCACTTACAATGGAAACTAATGATTCTTCCTGCTGACTAGTTAAAGGATTTAAATCAGTATCTCCAAGCAAACAAATATTCAATACTTCCGGATCTTTAATTTTTCTTTGAACAGAAAAACCATTATTCTTAATAATATAATCGTGATTTTTCTTTAATCTAGATAAAAGATTTAATTCTCTTCCAGAATGAGTTATGATAATTTCTTTAAGCAATTCACCAGTCACCTAAACCTTTTTGTTTTGAATTAGTAATTAAGTCTTCTTCTTTGACTCCCAATTCTCCTAGAATTTTCATTACTGCCGGAAGGAGTTGATGATTCAAATAATAATCAGGATCATAATCTTTAGCAGATTCTACTACCATTGCCTTATCTGAAATTGATTTTCCAGCCTTAGTTACAACGTAAGCGAAAACAGTTTTTTCAGAATAATCTAAACCACTTTCTTTCGCTTTGTTGAATGCACTTACTTCGGGAGAGATAATGTCATATTTGTCAGCCTTCTTTCTTAATTGAGCTAAGATTGAAACTTCACTTAATGGCAGTTTGCCAGAAGTCAATTCAGCAATTTTTTCTCGAACTAAATTGCAAGCTTTATCAACATCTCCTTCTCTCAACAAAATTTCTAAAACACTTTTCTGCGTGTCTCTAGCAATCTTGCTCCAGTCTCTTCTAACTAATTCAAATCCACGAATCTTAATTACTCCTTTCTTGTCAATCAACGCATACTTTTTCTTTGCCCCCGTACTTTCTTCTTTTGAATCTCCTTGTTTTTTGGAAACAAAAATTCCTCTAGGGTAAAAATCTTCTAATTCTAATTGCATTCTTCCGGGTAAAGTTTTGTTTACGTCAGCACGGAATTTTTCAACATCCTCTTCAGTGTGACCAGTATAAAGTAACATGGAACTATCAGTATCTCCGTATAATACTTCAAATCCTGCTTCTTCAGCTTTTTGCATTGTTTCTTGAATATATTTTCTTGCTAGTGCAGTCACGCTTTCTCCTGCGTCTCTTGAATAGTATCTTGCTTTAGCATAAACCAAGTATCCGTAGAAACTGTTCATTAGAATTTTTAGTGACCATTGTTCTGCCCATAATAATTTATATTCTCTTGATTCTTTGTCTAGTTTTTTCATTTCGCCTTGGACTCTTATTCTTTCATTTAAAATTTTTTCCAGAGTTTCAGGAATTATTCCTTTTTTCTTCTTGCAGAATCTATCTCCTGTTGGTGAAATATAAGATTCTTCTTTAGTGCAACAGTCACAATTTATCGTAAATGGATCAATATTGTATGAAATTATTATTGACGGGTACAAGCTCTTGAAATCTAATACTGCAATGTTTTCATATACTCCGGGTTTAGGTACTTTGACATAGGCTCCTTGTATTGGATTTCCCATTCTGCTTTTTGTTTCATCTAGACCTGGATTGTTTGGAAATAATTCGTTTCTTTTTTTTGCTTCTCGCATTAATCTCATTTCAACGAATTGGCTTGCAGTTCCTCTTGATACTTCTAGAAAAGTCATTCCAGTTACTGCACTTAATGCTAGTACTTGTGGTAAGAAATATTCTGCTAGAGCCTGACAAGCTTCACTGTCCCCCATACAATACGTTGCTAATAAATCTAATTCTTCTTTCGTTCCTTGATCCCAAGTCTTCCAAATTTCAAGTCTTTCAACCATTTTCTTTTGGACTCCTATAACTTCCTTGTAAGTATTTTCTAAAGTTAGTTTTTGTAATTTTATTGCACCTATAAAGTTCATGAATGCAACAACAGGATAAACGTCAAAATGAATTCTACCAGATAAAGTAGTGATAACTCTCATTCCTGCTTGTCTTGTTCTCATTGGAATGTGATCTCTTCCTAGAGTAATTTTAGTTCCTAAAACTTTTGCTCTAGTTTGTAAGTATGGTAAGTCAAATTGGTCTCCATTATAAGTACATAAAATATCTGGATTATCAAATTTTACGAATGAATCAAATTCTTCAATCATTTTTTTTTCGTTTTCGAAACTATCTACGTTCTGTAGTGAAAATTCTTTTTCATAAGTGAATAATCTTTTTTGAGTATCATAATAACTAATCATTAATGACGGATCTTTTTCTGGAACTGGTAATCCTTTTGGATTGTAAGTTTCAATGTCAATTGAAGCAGTTTTGATTTTTCCTTTAAAGTCTCCTGGAATGTGAGTTATTTTTTTTAATTCAAGTCCTTCGCTTTCTACTTGAACTAATTTAGATGGAATTAATTGTTTGTCAATTATAAATCGTTTAGTCCAAACGATATTGTATTCGTAGCAATCAAATGATTTTTCTAAGACTGTCTTGAATGCAGGTACTTGACCGGGGTGGAATACTACTATTTTATGTAATTTTTTTTCTTTGAATCCATAAACTAGCGTGTTATGTTCAATTCTTTTTATTCCTATTTTTTTCCCTTGATAGTCAATTGTAAAATCTTTTAATTTTGTTGCTTGTTCTTCAGTACAATCTACATAAAAGTATGGTTCAAAATCCATATCATAAAATCGTTTAGTTCCTTCTTCAGTTTTTATGATTACTCTTATTGCAGACTGTCCTTTACGCATTACAAATTCTACGTCTAATAATAATCCTTGAGTGGTAGTCATTTTCTGTAAGGATTAGGAATTACAATAAGTTAAAAGTAATTGTTGAAAGTCATAAATTAGTTTTTAAATTTCTTTTCAATATACTCATAGGCATTGTAGGATGCGGTTACTCCTTCAGCTACTCCAGTTATTGCCTGTTTGAAATTAGTATCTACTACATCTCCTGCGGCAAAAAAGCCTTCAACATTCGTAAAGCCGTGTCTATCAATTATTACTTCGCCTCTTGAATCAATTTGAACTCCTAATTGTTTTGCTAAATCGCTTAGAGCATTGTGTCCTATTTCTATGAACATTCCATCAAAATTGAAGTCTTGAGTAGTGTTTTCTTTATTATCATATAATTTGCATTTATTCGCTTTTTTTCCGTCGCCATAAATTTCTTTTACTTCTACATTATACATGAATTTTATTTTAGGATTTTTTAATGCTCGGCTAACATTTACTGGTTCTCCTTTCAAAACGTCTTTTCTAACTAACACTATTACTTCACTTCCATAAGTTGATAGTAGATTTGATTCTTTTACTGCTGAATCTCCGCCTCCCACTACAACTATTTTTTTATTCTTATAGAATCCTCCATCACACAATGCACAATAATGGATTCCTTTGCCAGTATATTCTTTTTCTCCTGGAACTCCTAATTGCTTCCATTCTGTTCCAGTAGCAAGAATTACGGTTTTCGAAGTGAAATTTTCTCCATTTTCTAAATAAACTTTAAACAAGTCTTCTATTTTTTCTAATTTTATTACTTTTCCTTCTTTTTGTGAAACGCTTGAATAATCTAAAGCATGTTGTTCAAGTTTTGTAGCTAATTCAAATCCATCTATTTGTTTGAAGCCCGGATAGTTTGCGACATCATTAGTTTGAATGATGGTTCCACCTTTTACTTCGCCTATAATTAGTGTTTTTAATTCAAATCTTCCAGAGTACAATGCAGCACCGTAGCCAGTACAACCTGCACCTATGATTATGACATCATAATCTGAATTCATTTTATTATTCCATCTGCAACTTCTAATTGTTGTAAAGTTTGTTTTTGATAGTATTCGTCTTGAACTTCAAAAATCTTGATTAGATGGTTTGGACTTTCGTAAACTAATTTTACTCCTGGATAATTCTTGAAGAAGAACATTCTTACGTAAGCAGAGTGAATCAAGTCTGAAGTAAGATTTGCAGCTCTTAAATCAGGGTTCAAGTTTAAAAGTTGATTTTGATCATACTGCAAGAGAGCGCTCTTAGAATAATCTGGAGCAGTGCCTTCAACACCTATTGGTAAATTAGGTACTTGAACATAATCTCGTTGGAATGATGGGCCAGTAGTTAATGGAACATAGTAAGATTGTCCTTGTTCGTCAAAACAATAAGGAATTCCGAATCCACTCTTGTATAATTTAGCTCTAGAAAAGCCATCGCTAGGACAATACTGCGTTGAAGTTTGAATAAATTCAAAGTAATGCTCAAATTCATATTTAGATTTGCCTGGTCCTTGTTGCCAGTCTACAATGTCTGGAGTTTGTGGACAGATTTTAGACATGCTGCTATCACAGGATCCAGCTAAGAATACTAGTGCTCCCCATTTTTGAATTAAATCCGCGTCAACCATTATGTGCGTGACGTGATGTTCTTTGATGACATAAGTCATGTCAGAGTCGTTTCCATTAACGAAAGCTCTTGCAACTTCTTGATTATAATTGGAATATCCATTACCTGGATCTAATACGCTTTTCTTTTCACCATAGAAAATAGTCCAGTGACCGTAATCCCACCAGCTTAAAACTCTACAATCATCTCCAAATTTTTGGTTGCAATAAGTATCATTGAGTCCAGTCTTCAGGTAATTCATTGCATCTAACCAGTCTTGGTAAATTAATGAACCGCTTAAAGATTGTGAAACAGTAAAAGCATTATTTATTTGCAAAACTACTAGAACAACAATCAAAGTAAGACTGAAGTATTTCAAGAGGGAGTGTTCTCTTAATGTTCCCCATTCAAATTGTTTGAAAAGGTGTGCAATAAATCTTGAAATTATTAGTACTCCAAAACCTGCAAAAACAGTTAGTGCTAATGAAGCGTGCACAATGTATTTTACTTTTCCTAGACCAATGTACAAGACAGGCATTGAAAGTAAAACTATTAATAATAAAGGTAAGAATTCATGCTTGTCAAATTTGCTGATAATCAAAACACTTACAAAACAACATAAGAATAATACGAAAACGTTTCCTCCTGTTAAAAAGTCTAAGAAGTGTTGTGGAACGTTAGTTAAAAGAGACTTTAACGCAGTATTAAATGCATCATAAAAGAATAAGGGGAATGAAAGTAATACGAATAGTAGCAATCCATAATACCATTTGAATTTAGAACCCAAAAGAAGACTCGCGAATGCAATGAGAACAAAAGTAACTACTTTAATTGCAGTGAAAGGATTCAAATTTCCATAGACTTGCTGTAAAAAGTCTGCGCTGCTAGGAGCCTCTTCAGCAATAGTTTTCTGCAAAGGAATATTAGCAGTTCCAATTCCTAAAGCACTATTCGTTACACTGATAAAGTAGCTGGTAAATGGACTTAAGAGAACTAAAATAAATAATACTCCAAGACCTCCATAAAATAATGTTTTGTTTTGCTTGATTTTCAAAAGTTTAGTGTTAAACAATAATGAAATCGCACACAAGAATAGGGCTGCAAAAAAGATTATCTGGAAGGAATTCCAGGATATTGGAACTTTAAAGTAAAAGGCAAAAAATAGTGACCCGAATATAGAAAATGCGGATACTAACATTAAAATCTTTAATTCCTTGTTAAAGTCTTTGAAAGAAAATAAAGTGTAAATTGCAAAAATTAATTGGAAAATACTTATTGCAAGTAAAGGCCACACAGATTGCCAAGATCCAAAGAAAGTAAGAAACACTCCAAATCCAGCCACTAGTGCCAACTTGAAACTCTTATAATGTAAAGCAATTATTAGTAACGTTACCGCCCAGACGGCAGAAAACATTCCGAAAGGCTGGAGTAATGACTCTCCTGCTGCCATTTTTTGAATCAACTGAGGCTGAACCATGGAAAAACCGGCAGTAAACAAACCGAGATAATCATTCCCAAGAACACTAAACAATAAGAACAGTGAAACAGCCAGTAAAACTCCTACTAAAGGCGGATAAACATTGGAAGCATGAATCAAAGCATCCTTATCAAATTGGGAATTACCACTAAAGAAACTATAGTCTACGAACCACCCTCCAGTCAAATACGAAACAAACATTGGAGCTTGTTGAGACTTTACTTGAGGATAATAAGCATCTAAATTATAGGCAGGCACGGTTCCTTGCTTTACAAGGATTTCAGTTACGTGCATATAATAGTAAGGATCAAATTCGAAAAAGTTAGTAACATCAGAATTTGCAAATCTCAAATAAAATATTAAAAATAAAACTAACAAGAAAGCAACTGGAACAACTAATTTAGTCCAGTTTGTTTTCAAATCCTTAAACAAACCAAGAACATAATCGTAATCTTGTTTCAAAGCAATATGTCCTTTCAACAAGAATCCACTTCCAAAAACAACCAAAATTATAATCAAATTCAATAAGAAAGAAAAAGGAATTCCAAAAGCACCAAGAATTAGTCCAATTGTCGGAACAACAAAAAACCCAGTCAATAACGACAATAA
>CABMDW010000046.1 GCA_902385045.1 uncultured archaeon
CGGGCGTTAATCTGGCAAACAATGCACTCAATCCAAATACCTTTGGAGTTTCAACCTGGTTAGGCACTTTTGCGGGAGATGGAAGTTCTAATTTAATATTAACAGGTTCAGCTAGATTCTCTTTATCCACTACTACAACCATCTATGCAAATATTTTAGTAGGTGCAATTGCAGGGGCTACATTTACAGGTTTTGGAGGTTTCTGGGTAAGAAGAGCGAGATAATTAACTTATTGACAATTTAGTGATAGAGTGAATGTGAATTTTAAATAAACCTAGTGGAGAGACAAGATGTCAGATGAGAAAAAGGAAGTTGCACCTGAATTAAGTTTGTTAGAACAATTAAAACAACAACGCGCGCAATTTGTATCCCAGCGTGATTTTACTCAAACTAATTTGAATCAATTGGTAGGAGCAGTATTCGCATGTGATGAAATGATCAAAAAGCATGAAGCTGAAGAAGCCAAAAAAGCACTTTCACAACAACCAGCAGGAGAATCAGGAGATGACGAAGCTAACGGAAAAAAGCAAGAAGAAGTTGCCTAAGTCTGATTTTGGTTTGCCTGGAGAGAAAAAGTACCCTATGCCCGATAAGAGCCATGCTAGAAATGCAAAAGCTCGTGCTTCAGAAATGGAGCACAAGGGTAAATTGTCCTCTTCTAGTAAGGCTAAGATTGATGCTAAGGCAGATAAGATTTTGAAACGTGGCGAACCTAAGGGGAAAAAACGATGAGTTTACTATCTTCATTTATCAGTACGCAATTAATTAAAGCTGTAGAGAGTGAATTCATTAATCACTCACCCGAGATTCAGGCTACTATTATCAGCGAGATTCAAACATTCTTAGCTGAGGGTGCTGCCTGGGTAGAGAGCAAACTAGGTAAAACTGAACCCTCAACTGGAGAAAGTGCATCATGAAAAAAGAAACCAAAAAGCCAATGAAAAAAATGGCTGAAAAGAAAATGGATAAGAAAAAGATGGACAAAAAAGACAAAAAAGATTGCAAGTACTAAGGAGCTATCATGCCGTTAAATAAAGGTGAGAAAGCACGGACTCGTAAAGGATTTTCTGAAAACATTGAACGTGAAATGAAAGCAGGTAAACCGCAAAAACAAGCTGTTGCGATAGCCTATTCTGAAGCGGACAAGTCTAAGAAGTCTAAAAGGAGATAATCATGGCTTATGCAGATGCTCCGATTAAACGCCAAGATAATGATGGTGCTGTACGAAATGAACATTACGGTTATAATGAATGTATTGATAAGGCAAAGGTTGCTAGAAACAATCAATTCAAAGATACCGATCCAATGGTCGAAAAGGAAGGATTCCTTGGTGTTGACGATTTGGACAAGATGAGACGGAGAAAGGTTAGGTAGTACCTCAAAATAATTATAAGGAGATAATTAAATGATTACATCGATTAAAAGGGAATTTAACCTTTTCCCTAATATTGTAGGTATCGTCACGACTGACGATTTAACTGCAATTACCACTACAGGTTATTTTAGTACCCAATCTGCTGAAGTTGAATTGTTAAATAATGGCACTTGGCAATGGGAAGTAGAAGATATCGTTTTAATTTTCTACGCAACTGATTTAATTGGTTGGTTTACTTATGATGCTTCTACTGATGCATTTGTTTCTTTAGCTGCCAATGGCGGTATCTCTAATACACTTCCTTCTGGCGATATTATTGTAGGTAATAGTTCTAATATAGCAACAGCACGCGCTATGTCTGGGGATGCTACTATCAGCAATACTGGCGTGTTAACGATTGCTAACTTAGCTGTAACTGGTGCTAAGATGGCTAATAACACTGTAGATTATGCGCAATTAGCTTTAGATGTTGCAGCAAGTGCTACTGTTACTTTAACTGCATCTCAAGTTCAGAATCTTTATGCAACTCCAGTGCAGTTGATTGCTGCTCCAGGAGCTGGTAAGCTGATTTTAATTGATAGTATTTTATGGGATATCGCGTTTGTTTCAGCGCAATATGCTGCGGGCGGTGCAATTGCTGCTCAATATGGAAGTACTATTCATGGTGCAGGTCCGGCTGCTTCTGGCACATTAGCCGCAGCATCCTTAAATGGGGTAGCCGCAAGTGGTTTCTTATCTAACGCTGGAAGCGCTGGATTATTAAACGTTGCTTCTTCTGCTTCCTTAAATACAGCCGTCTATCTGTCTAACGCTAGTGCTGCTTTTACCACTGGTGATAGTACTGTAACTCTGTACGTGAAGTACCGTGTTGTAACACCTGCTTAATCGGTGTCGATGTAGATGCAAAAGCTAAGGATAGCTTTGGTTTGGCTGTGTTTGTGCGGTGTAGCACAGGGAGTGCAAATCCGCACAGACTTTTTAACTCCTGTTTGTATTAGGCCTTTTGATGAATACAAGTATGTTGTATGTCAAAAGATTCGATTTACAATTGACGGGCAAGAATTTTTTATTCCCAAAGATTTTGAGACTGACTTAGCGAGCATTCCTCGTTTTGCATGGTCTTATATGTCACCTGCGCATTCCTCTTTAATGCGCGCCTCAATTGTCCATGACTGGTTTTATCGGATGACATGCGACTTTAATCGTTATGAAACGGATTTAATTTTTTACCACATGCTTCGAAATGATGGCGTATCGTACTTTACGGCCAATCTTTTTTATTATGCGGTGAGATGGTTTGGATGGAATTCTTACAAC